>JAJPJU010000125.1 GCA_021324035.1 Spartobacteria bacterium
GAAATGGTCGCAACAATTTACCGGACGGCTTCGCGGGACCGATTTCGAATTTGGCCGCTGGATTTTCAACATCCCTCACGGGCTTCTTTATTTATTGCCGTGGGTGATTTTTCTACCGCTTGTCCGGTTCGCAGATTTTGTTGACGAAAACGATCGACGGCTGGCGCGCGGCCTGGCTTGGGGCGCAGTGGTTCCGTTTGTGATTGTGAATCTCGTGCCGGGCGCAATTCCGCGGTACGCCATGCCGGCAATCGTTCCGGCAATCTGGCTGCTGGCAATGACGTTGGCGCAGCAGAATTTGCGATGGCCGAAACGGCTCGGCGGCAAATCATTTTCGTTCGGCGTACGCCGCCGCACCATCATCGTGATTGTAATTGTCGCGTGCGTTGCGATGTGGATCTACGCGATCGCGGTTGTGCCTAGAATGGGTCACCGGCAGCGAATCAAACGGCTCGCCGCTCAGGTGGAATCGAACATTCCGCAGGGCGAAACCGTTTACGCGCTGGATCCGAATTATCAGCCGATCTTTTTTTACATGCGCTCGAATCTTGTTTACGCCAGCGACATTGATGAAGTGCCGATGGATGCGACGTATCTTTTGGTGCGGCCCGAACGCGAACAGGAGACGTTGGAAAGCAATCGCTGGGCGCCGCGGCATCCGCAGCGGATCATGCGATCAACCGATTACCGCAAGGAATCGATCTTACTGCTGAAGATCGAGTGAGTTGGGTGGCATTGACAGTGCTTTGGTTATGGAATTAGTTAGCAAGCTAACGATTTTCCATCCGTGAAAACTAACGATGTCGATCTTCTCGGGCCGCTCCTGCACGGAACGGCGCGGGCTTGGCGTCTAAAATTGGACGAACGGCTTAAGCCGATGGGTTTGAGCCAGGCGAAATGGCGAACGCTCATGCATTTGTCGGTGGCCCCAGGTCCAATGACCCAGGCCGAGATCGCTTCCCATCTCGGAATCGAAGAGCCGACTTTAGTGACCCTGTTGCATCGCCTCGAAGGAGACCGGTGGGTTGCCCGCAAGAATGCTTCCCATGATCGCCGTTGCAAAACGGTTCATCTGGCGCCCCGGGCCCAGCGCGTTATTGAACAAATCAACTCGGCAGCGATCAAACTTCGTCACGAACTGTTGGACGACATTTCACCGACCGATTTGAAGATTTGCACGCGCGTGCTGGATAGCATCCGGCAAAAGGCGGAGAAGGCCGGCGGGAATGGAAATGGCAAACACGTTACAGCTCGAGTTTCGCAACGAAAGAACGGGAAAAGCTAAGATGGGAATTCGTTTAGATTCTGGAAATGGAGCCGCGACAAAAGTTCGGGAGACCAACAGAATGAAAGGTGTCCGCGAGAAAAGGTCGCGTATCCCTCGATGGGGAATGTTCCTGTTTGTCATTCTCGCCGCATTCGCAGTCGCGCGAACCCTTCAGCGCGGTGTCGAAACAAAGAAGGCGAACCAACCTCCCGTCCGGCCCGCTTTGGTTACGACGGTAATCGCCAAAGACGTTCCACTTTATCTGGATGAAATCGGAACCTGTGCAGCTTACGAGACGGTCCAGATCCAGGCGCAAGTAACCGGCAAGATTCTGGCCCGCCATTTTCAAGACGGCGCCGAGGTAAAAAAAGGCGATTTGCTGTTCACGATTGATCCGGCTCCGTATCAAGCCGCGGTCGATCAGGCGAAAGCGCAGGCAGCGTTGGATCAGGTGACGGCAAAGCGACAAACAGATCTTCGGGCAAAGGGTGTGACTGCGCCCCAGGATTACGACACCGCACTGGCGAATGCGCAAAAATCGCAAGCGGCGGCTGAAGCTGCGCAAGTAAATCTCGATTACTGCTACATCAAGTCGCCGATCGATGGACGAATTGGTCTGCGCAATGTGGACATCGGGAATGTTGTCGGTCCGTCGAGCCCCTCGTTAGTCACCATTCAAGGACTCGACCCGATCTACACCGACTTCACTGTAGCTGAGACGGACTTGGCGCTGGTTCGGAAATACCTCGGTGGTCCCAATGTCAAAGTGCAAACCTGGTCGCCTGACGCCAAAATAGCGCCGCGCACCGGTGATTTATATTTTATCGATAATGCCGTGCAGCCGGGGTCCGGCACTGTCAAGGCCCGCGCTGTCACTCCAAATCCGGATCGAGCGTTGTGGCCGTCGGAATTTGTTCGGGTGCGTTTTATCCTCGATACGATCAAGGACGCAAAACTGGTGCCGGTCCAGGCGGTCCAGATTAGCCAAGCCGGGCCGTTTGTTTTCGTAGTCAAAAAGGACAACACGGTCGACTTGCGTCCGGTAAAACCGGGCCAACGTCAGGAGGGCGACATGACAGTTGTGGAAAGCGGAATTGAGGCGGGCGAGACTGTTATTGTCACCGGCCAGCTCGCGCTCGCGCCCGGGAACAAGATCGATCCCAAGCCCTACGAACCCGCGCAAACGGCGAGTGAGGGAAATTCAGCCGAGACGAAAAGCGCAAAGTAATTTTTGTCGATGGACCAGTTCGACGAGCATGATGGGGCGGAAAACGGCGAACGCGAAGCGCGAGATCGTAATCGCTCCGGATCAACTCATGAGAACACGCCGCACTCGCCCAAGCTAGTTCCAGTCAAAGGAACCGGACTTTCCGGACCGTTCATCCGTCGGCCGGTAATGACGGTGTTGTTAACCCTTTCCGTGATCGTCGCGGGCATTACGACCTACAGCAAACTGCCGGTCAACGATCTGCCTGCGGTCGATTATCCGATCATTCAAGTGAGCTGTGCGTATCCCGGCGCGGATCCGGTGACGATGGCGAATAACATCGCGACGCCGCTCGAAAAACAATTCCTGCAAATTCCCGGCCTCGACATCATCACCAGCTCGAGCACCCAAAGTAACACCCAGCTCACTTTGCAGTTTGTCCTGAGCAAAAGCATTACGGACGCGGCGACGGATGTGCAGGCTGCGATTCAACGCGCGACTGGAAAGTTGCCAATCGATTTGCCGAGCCCGCCGACCTTCAGCAAAACCAATCCGAACGATCAGGCGGTTTATCTGGTCGGTTTCATGTCCGACACAATGACCGACGGCGATCTATATAAGTACGCGTCGACCGTCGTGGCTCAACGGATGGCAATTCTCCCTGGCGTTTCGCAGGTGAATATTTACGGAGTCCAGGGTGCGATCAGGATCAAGGCTGACCCGGCGGCCCTGGCTTCGCGCGGATTGACCATGGACGATCTGGCGAATGCGATCAAAGCGGGAACGGTTTACTCCGGCGCAGGGCAATTCGATGGTGCGCACCATACCTTCGTTTTGCAACCTAACGGGCAGATCGACGAGGCGGAGGGATATCGCAATTTGATTGTCGCGCGGAACAGGGACAATTCACCGGTCTATTTGCGCGACATCGCCGAAGTAAAACAAAGTGTGCAGGACGAACGCACTTCCCGCTTCTTTTGGGTGCGCGGATTCAAGCGACCGCCCGGAACCACCGTTGTCCTCGCGGTTTCGCGCCAGGCGGGCGCGAATGCTGTCGAAGTTGCAAATTCAGTGAAAGCTCTCTTTCCCGAGCTGCGCGCGAGCCTGCCGGGATCGATCACTTTCCTCCCCGTGTTCGATCGATCGCAAACCATTGTGAATTCGGTCCACGATGTTCGCCTGACGCTTATCATCGCTTTTTTCCTGGTGGTATTGGTTATTTACGTTTTTCTCGGCCGCGCCACCGACACATTGATTCCGGCAGTCGCGTTGCCGCTTTCGCTGTTGCTTACTTTCGCGGTCATGTACGTGCTCGGGTTTTCGATCAACAACCTGACCCTGATGGCGTTGACTCTTGCGATCGGGTTCCTAGTCGACGACGCAATCGTCTTCTTGGAAAACGTCATTCGTCGGGCGGAGCATGGCGAGTCGATTCTCAAAGCCGCGTATAATACCGCCGGCGAAATTTCATTCACGATTTTATCGATGACCCTGTCGCTGGCAGCGGTTTTTATCCCGCTGGTATTTTTGCCGGGACTTCTTGGCCGAATCTTTCAGGAATTCTCGATTACAATTATCGTAGCAATCCTCGCATCGGGCTTGGTTTCGCTGACCCTTACTCCGTTGATGTGTGCGCGTATTCTCGGAGAACGGCGCGCCGGTCATAAGCGCGCGCGAATGGAAAGGTGGACCGGCGATTTTATCAAGCGCGTGATTGAGTGGTACAGTGTAGCGCTCGATAAATTCCTCGACCGCGCTTATCTCACGGTCCCAATTCTCCTCATCTGTATCGCCGGCCTTTTCTTTTTCTTCACTCATTTGCCGTTCACCCTTCTTCCGGTGGGCGACAGCGGCTTCGCCCGCGGTGTTTTTATTGCCCAGGAAGGCACCTCGCCGGCGCAGATGCGCGAATTTCAAAAAATGGTGAACCAGAAAGTCGAAGCCGATCCAAGTGTCGCACAATTTTTCACCAATACCGGGACTGGATCGCGGACTGCACTGTCGCAGGGAATTGTATTTCTTGTTTTCAAACCCCGCGAGGAGCGCGATCCAATCGAGCAGTGTTTGTTGCGAATCCAGAGATCGATCAACACTATTCCTGGATTGACTTCGGTGATTTCACCGAGCCCGGTTTTGCAAATCAACATCGGGGCGACCAATCAGACTCAAGGCCAGTACGCCTACACTCTCAGCGGGATCGTTCCGGAAGACGTTTATAAAGCCGCCGATCAAATGATGGCGAAGCTGCACACGTTTAAGGGATTCGCATCGGTGCGCTCCGATTTTTACAACAGCACGCCGAACCTGACCGTCAACATCGACCGCGAGCGCGCAGCGACCTACGGCGTTTCCACTTCCGCAATTCAAAGTATTTTAAAAAACGCTTACTCACAAAACTACGTCTATTTAATCAAGCAGCCGGACGATCAATATCAGGTCATTCTCGAGGTGGCAGACAACGAACGATCGACCCCCGCTGATTTGAATAACCTTTACGTGCGAAGCAATAGCGGCAACGCAATTGGCCAGGCGGGCGGTAGCCCGGGGATTGCAGTAGCAACCGGGACTGCTGCAGATCTTGTTCCGCTCCGCGCCGTCACAACGACAAAACAAGTGGTCGGTCCCCAGGCAGTGAATCACTTCGACCAGTTCACCAGCGTCACCATCAATTTCAATTTGTTGCCCGACGAGGCAATCGGCGACGCGACGAAGTTCATCGAAGATTCATTCGCTCAGGTGCATCAGGACCTGCCGAGCGTTCAATCAACGTTCCAGGGCGAAGCGCTTGTCTTTCGCCAGTTGTTTCAGGCGCTCCCATTACTTTTGATTGCCGCGATTTTCGTGATGTATGTGATTCTCGGAATTCTCTACGAGAGTTACGTCCATCCGATCACGGTTTTGTTTCCTGCGATTGTGCCTGCGGTAGTCGGTGGTCTCGCGACTCTCTACATTTTCCATTCAACTTTGTCGCTCTACAGCGTGATCGGTTTGTTCCTCTTGCTCGGCATTGTAAAGAAAAACGGAATCATGGTGGTCGATTTCGCGTTGCAGCGAATTGATGAAGGTTGGGACCTGCGCTCGGCGATTCACGAAGCGAGTGTCGAACGTTTTCGGCCGATCATGATGACGACTCTATCTGCGTTAATGGGCGCAATTCCACTCGCGCTTGGATTTGGCCAGGATGCATCGTCACGACGTCCGTTGGGCCTGGTGATCGTTGGCGGATTGATTTTTTCCCAAATGATCACCCTGTTCGTAACTCCGGTGATTTATCTGTGGCTTGAATGGTTTCAGGAGCACGTTCTCGACCGGATTCCGTTTTTGCGGAGCGCACACTTTCATCCCCACGACCAGCCGGCGCGCGGCGAAACGCCGGAACCGGTGGCCGTTCAGTAGCGCGAATCAGTGCGGAGCCGGGCTTTGAATAGCCTGCAAGTGCGCGTCGATTGTTTCTCCGCCGTGCTTGAATCGGACTTGTCCGTCTTCGATCGAAACCACTCGAACGCTGGCTTCACCGTTCGGCGTTTTCACCACCAGCCAGTCTTCTTCGGCCAACCGTTTTCCATTCACAATGGTCAATCGCGGCTTTCCCATGGCGATGGAAGTCACATGCAACATGTCGGGGCTGATTGGCACCAGGGCTCCCCGATCTCCCAAAGGATCGGGATGCAACGGCCGGTCCGGCGGGGTGATTGTGACAACAACCGGAAAGTGACGCGTTTGATACCAATAAACGGACCCGGCGGCGAAAGCAGCGAGGCCGAACAGAATTAGAAGCACGATCAGAAAATGCTTTCCGGACGACGATTCCTCGGCATCGATTTCAGTCGCGGTTTGCTGCTCCGCTTGAATCGAATCCGAGTAGATAACTCCAGAATGTGGTTCCGACCGTTGAACCACGCGCAACCCTTTGTCGTCAGGGATGGGTGTCTGGCTCGCGATAAGCGACGCTCGGCTCAGTCGAAAAAATTGCAACCCCAAATTCGAGTCGATATCATTGCGCCTTGCCGTGAGGCTGCGTAATTACATCGAAATGCGGGCAATGGTTCTTGAACGTGCGAAAACGCCGCTGGTATTGCGTGATGTTCCAAAACCAAAGCCTGCCGCAGGACAAATTCTCATTCGCGTGCGTGCCTGCGCGGTTTGCCGGACGGATCTTCACATCGTCGACGGCGAGCTCACCGAGCCGAAGTTGCCTTTGATTCTTGGTCACCAAATTGTCGGCCATGTTGAAGAGATCGGCAGTAATTCTCCGCAATCCGCACTCCGCGATCCGCAATTCAACGTCGGAGATCGCGTCGGCGTTCCATGGCTTGGCTGGACCGATGGCGATTGCGCGTTCTGTCGATCCGAACGGGAGAACTTGTGCGATCGCGCGAAGTTCACCGGTTACACGATCGATGGCGGCTACGCCGAATTCGCGGTCGCCGACGCGCGTTACTGTTTCCATTTGCCGGACGAATACGACGATGTGGAAGTCGCGCCGCTGCTTTGCGCGGGGCTGATCGGTTATCGCACATATCGGAAGACTGGGGGTGCCAGGCGTCTCGGCATCTATGGCTTCGGCAATGCCGCTCATTTGATTGCGCAGGTGGCGCTTTATGAGAACAAGGAAATTTATGCGTTCACCCGGCCGGGCGATGTTGCGGGGCAGAAAGAGGCTCGGTCGTTAGGCGCAGTTTGGGCTGGGGGATCGGACGAAACGCCGCCTCATAAGCTCGATGCCGCGATTATTTTCGCGTCGGTTGGTTCCTTAATTCCCGCAGCCCTCCGTGTTATGGCCAAAGGCGGAACCGTTGTCTGCGGCGGAATTCACATGAGCGATATTCCTTCGTTTCCATATCAGGATCTTTGGAACGAGCGCGTGATCACTTCGGTTGCGAATCTCACCCGACAGGATGGCGAAGGATTCTTCAAAATCGCACCACGCGTGCCCGTTAAATCAAAAGTCGAAGTATTCCTACTCGAAGAAGCAAATACCGCGATCGAAAGATTTCGCAGCGGCAGACTAACCGGGACAGCGGTTCTTAAGATCAATTAATGCGGACCAGGTTCTAAATTCTTTGTCGGATTCGTTGGTCGGAACTCCCACGGTAGGCAAGACGTGTTTCGCGAACTGAATCGGGAAATCGTCTCGACACGATTATTGATCGTCAGCTAAAGCTGAGCGCATCCACGACGCTTTCAAACGTTTCCGCGGCTGCATCAGGCGCAGCCATCATAGGATTGCATTCGAAACCGGCGACGTTAACCCACAAAGATTTCGATTTACTTAACCCATGAAAAGGAAACTCAATCCCCAATCCGCGTTTTTCCGTGCGCGTATCGCAATTGCCTTGGTTCTGTTCCTAGCGGGCGTATTCGTCGCTCTGGAGGGAATGGGTTCCGGCGCAGGCGGCGCCAATTCGTCCGGCCCGCAGCCGCAGTCGACCGGTCCATCCATTGGAGCGCCGGATTCGATTCAACTCATTGGGCCAGTTTCACAAAACCAGGACTTGCGCGCGCTGCCGTACGTCCCGCCGAACGCGGAGCATGAAGAAAGAATCCTGACCCGTTATCCGCACGGCACGGGACAAATAGACATGTCGGCAGGATTGAGTGCGGGCGAGCAGCGATTTCTTAATAGTATCTGGCAGCCCGCGCCCACAATGCCGGGTCCGCTGGTGACGTTTGATGGAATTAGTGAAACCCAAAGCGGGTGCGGCTGCGCGCCGCCGGACACCGATGGAGATGTCGGCCCGAATCATTACATCGAAGCAATCAACAGCTCGTTCAAGATTTTTGACAAAAGCGGCAACACCCTGGCAGGCCCGACCACGTTTAACTCGTTCTTTGCTGCTTTGATCGGTACGCCTTGTGCGGCTGCCAACGACGGTGATCCTTATGTGCTGTACGATCCGGTGGCTGATCGCTGGCTGATCAGCGACTTCGCCTTTGCTGCGTTTCCCGGGGCGTTATTCTATCAATGCATCGGGGTCTCTCAGACATCTGACCCCGTCAGCGGCGGCTGGTATCTCTACGCGGTGCAAGTGGACGCGACGAACCCAACATTTCTTGGCGATTACCCCAAGTTTGGGTTTTGGAATAATCCGCAACCCAACGGCGCCTATTTTCTGACGGTGAATTTATTTAGCAATCCCACCACTTTTAACGGCGTACGCGTTTTCGCCTTCGATCGCGGCAGCATGCTCAGTGGCGGTCCTGTCAACGCCGTTGCCTTTACCATTCCTACGTCCGGCCTGGGTGATTCCTATAGCCTGGTTCCGGCGACCTTTCGCGCTGGCAGTCCGCCGCCCGCTGGCAGAGATGAATTTTTGCTGGCCGTTGACAGTCCTGCCTCTGAAAACACTGCGTTGACTCAGGTCAAGGGCTGGCTGTTTCACGTCGACTTCGCGACGCCGGCGAATTCGACGCTGGGCAATCTCCCAAACCACACGCCGAATGCATCGATCACAGTCAGCTCTTTCGTTGAAGCGTGGACCAATAGCGCTGGGGTTTCGATTGTCCCGCAGCAGGGAACGACTCAAAAGCTGGATACGCTGGGTGACAAAATAATGACGCCTGTGGTTTACCAAAACCTCGCCGGCACCGAATCCTTGTGGGCTGACCAGACCAATATTCTGAATTTTCCGACCGGACCCACCATTATTCGCTGGTACCAGTTCAACGTGACCGGCGGTAGTTTCCCCGCCACCGCCGCACAACAACAGGATTGGAGTAACGGTCTCGATGGCTTGTGGCGTTTTATGCCCAGCATCGCTGTCGACGCTAGCGGCAACGCGGCTATTGCCTATTCCACATCCAACAGCGCTAACTTCCCCGGAATTCGTTACGCCGGCCGTTTAGCCGGTGATCCGTCGAATAATCTTGGCCAGGGTGAGGCTACAATGTTCTCTGGCACCGGGAGCCAGACCTCGCCTTCGCGCTGGGGCGATTATAGCATGACGACTGTCGATCCGTCCGATGGCATGACCTTCTGGCATGTGAACGAATACTACGCCACGAACGGCAGCTTTACCTGGAACACCCGCATCGGAAAATTCCAATTCGGCTCGGCCAGTCCCACACCGACTCCGACCGCGACACCCACGCCCAGCCCTACGTCTACTCCGACACCAACCCCTACTCCATGCGCACGTGGGTGCGGTCCAACTCCCACCGCTACACCGACTCCAACTCCTTTAGCTAGCGCAACACCTACTCCAACTCCAACGCCGAGTTCTACAGCTGCACCTACACCGACTGTGACACCTACGCCCACGCCTACTCCAACTCCATGCGGACGTGGTGGCTGCGGTCCAAGCCCGACTCCTACATCAACACCGATAGCCAGTGCGACACCTAGTCCTACATCTACCGCTACACCGACTCCAACTCCTTTAGCTAGCGCAACACCGACTCCGACTCCAACGCCGATACACCGGGGGCCGTGACCGAGTTGAAGAGTGTTGATTAACTAAGTTTGCAGGACAGTAGTCACTGTGTAATTCGGCTGATAAGAGAACCTGACAGCCGCCCTTGCAGCTCCTATTTTGAGCGATGCCAGCGCACGCGCCATCTGAACAAACCGCCACCGGCGAATTTCAACGCCAGGAGGATGCGTTCCGCGATTGGATCTCCAGTGACGGATCGACTCCATATCCGGCGGCGGCCGGGCGTTATCATCTTTACGTTTCGCTTGCCTGCCCTTGGGCCAGTCGCACCGTCATTTTTCGAAAGCTCCAGAGCCTGGTCCAGGCCGTCGGGATGACGGTCGTCGATCCCTTTCGTGATGAGAACGGCTGGGCGTTTCGTGATCCGGATCGAACCAAGCCCGGAAATCCGTTGACCAATCTGGAGGATTTTGAATCGACCGATCCGATTAATAATTTTCGTTATTTGAGCGAGGCTTATCTCGCGACCGATTCAGGCTTTAATGGGCGCGTGACCGTTCCGGTTTTGTGGGACAGAGAGACGAAACGGATTGTTAACAATTGCGAGGACGACATTTGCCCGATGTTCAACAGCGCGTTCAACCAATTCGCGGCGAACAAAAGCGTTGATTTTTTCCCGAAAGACATTGAAGCCGAGCACGCCAAGCTCTCGGGCTTTCTTTATGAAAACATCAACAATGGTGTGTATCGCGCGGGCTTCGCGACTCGGCAGAAACCGTACGAACGCGCCTGCCAAAGATTGTTTAATGCGCTCGACGAGATGGAAAAACGCCTGGCGACCAGCCGTTACCTGTTTGGGAATCGAATCGTGGAAGCCGACTGGCGTCTATTTTGCACGCTGATCCGCTTCGACGTTGTCTATCACGGCCATTTCAAATGCAATCTCCGGCGCATCGCTGATTACCCCAACCTGCATGGCTACATGCTCGATCTTTATCAGCAGCCCGGCGTCGCTGAGACCGTGAACATCGACCATATCAAGCGTCACTATTATATGACGCACGAAGAAATTAACCCGACGCGGATCGTTCCGCTCGGGCCGATCATCGATTTAAACGCCTCGCCCAACAGGCTTTAGCCGCTAGGGAAAAGCCTGATTCCGGGTTCAGGGGTCAAATTAGTTAACATCATTGAGTAATTCCGCCACGGAGCGCGTCGAATCTTAGTGGAGGGAATTATTATATGAAAAAACTTATATGCTCAGTGTGCATCGGTGGTCTCGCCTTGGCCACAACCGCACTCGGAGCCAACAAACACCAAGGCAATGGTGAATCTATGGCAGCGCCTGTTCATCGCGGCGGGTCGTCAGGTCGAGCAGTTGCGCCGGCGGCGTCCCACAATGTGATGAACGCGCGGGCGACCGGGCGTTCCTTTTCAGGGGCGTCGGTTCGTCAACGAACTTACGCGTCAACGCCGCGGGTGCGGACCAACGCCCGTGTGCGAAACAACACGATGGTTCGCAGCAATGCAGCGAGTGAAAGAGTTCGCACAAATGTGAACGCTTCAGTTCGCCGCGAACGTGCAAATGCGACAGTTCGTAACAATACAAACGCGCGAGTGCGCAATAACGTGGCCGTAAATCGCGAACGGAACTTCGCTCATAACCGAAATGTTAACGTCGGTTCCAATTTCGCGGTTAACCGGAACCGAACCAGAAACGCGGTCGTAACCAACAACTGGCGTGGAAGTCAGTTCCAGGGGCGAAATTACGCGGCGTTTCGTAATTATCAGCGTCGATGGCACGACCGCAGTTGGTGGCGAAATCACTTCAACACGATCGTCTTTGTCGGCGGCGGCTGGTGGTATTGGGACAACGACTATTGGTACCCTGCATGGGGCTACGATTCGTCCGCCTACTATCCATATGATGGACCGATCTATGGGTACTCTAATGCGGGTCCCGGTCAGGTTGTCGTAAACGTGCAGACTCAATTGGCTCAGGACGGTTATTACACCGGCCCGATCGACGGAGTCCTCGGACCGATGACGCGGCAGGCGATTGCAGCTTATCAGGCTGACAACGGATTGGCCGTGACCTCGACGGTGGACGAACCGACCATGGCGTCGCTCGGTCTCACTTAAAGTTTAGCATTGCCAGGTCACCGCGGGCTGGAAATCCCAGCCCGCGGTTTTATTTTCCACGAAGGAATGGACAATTTTTGTGTTTTCAAACTTTTCCCGCGCGAAGGTGGGCTGACGCGCAGGTTGCATCTCGTCGAGACAAACCAGCTGGTTTTTAACCCGCAGGCTGGGAGCTGGTCACGATTAGGTTTAAGTGAAGCGTTCGGCTGAATCCGGGGATGAGTAGACGCAGAAGAAGTAGTGAGGCCGGCACGGCCGGGAAAAGTGGCGCACATGAAAAGTTGCACGCGAGTGAGGAGCAATTCCGCCTCCTGGTAGAAAGCGTCGAAGAATACGCGATTTACATGCTGAACCCAATCGGGGTTGTCACGACATGGAATTCCGGGGCCGAGAAAATCAAGGGCTACACCGCCGGGGAGATTATTGGAAAAAATTTCGCGTGTTTCTACACCGCCGACGATGTCGCGGCCAAAAAGCCGGAGCATAATTTGCGGATGGCGCGCGAGCAGGGACACATTCGTGATATCGGCCTGCGGGTTCGAAAAGACGGTTCGACCTTTCACGCCGAAACGGTTTTGACAGCGCTGTGGGATAAAAATCGTCAGCTTCGCGGATTTTCCAAGGTCACGAGGGATATCACTTCCCAGATGCGTGCCCGGGAAGTAGAAGCGGCGAAATTGGCGGCGGAACAGGCCAGCAAAGCCAAAGATCATTTTTTGGCCGCGCTCAGTCATGAGTTGCGGACGCCGTTAACGCCTGCCCTGGCCGCGGCCAGTTTTCTTGCCACCCAATCAAAACGTCTGCCGCTGGAGTTCGCTTCCGAGATCGATACCATCCAGCGCAACGTTCAACTGCAAGCCCGATTAATCGACGATTTACTCGATCTCACCCGCGTCGTGCGTGGAAAACTTGAGTTGCATTTTAATCGGGCTGACGCCCATGCCCTGGTGCGTGATGCGCTCGAGATCGCCCATGCCGATATCATTTCCAAAGGACTGGAAGTGACGACGGAGTTCACCGCGAAAGAACAGTTTGTTTGGGCCGATCCGGTCCGGATCCAGCAGGTTTTTTGGAACGTAATTAACAATGCCGTCAAATTCACGCCTCGCGGCGGCAAAATCGACATCCGCACGTCGAATACCGCGCGGTCGCGCTTTCTTTTTCAGATCAGCGACAGCGGGATTGGTATTGATCCCGGAAAAATCCAGTCGCTTTTTGAGCCATTCGAACAGGCTGATCCTTCCATCACCCGGCAATTTGGCGGGCTTGGGCTGGGTCTCGCCATTTCCCGGTACATTGTCGATTTGCATGACGGTGAGATTTCAGTCGATAGCCGCGGGCGAAGTTTTGGCACTACTGTGAAAGTTTCATTGGCGGTGTTGCCGGCGCGTCTCGGAAAGAGTGGGGTAAAGGCACGCGTCCCGGCGAAACCAAACAAGGCGTTGCGCATTTTGCTTGTCGAAGATCATGGCGATACCCGCCGCACAATCGCCCGATTGCTACAACATTTCGGCCACGACATTTCCGTGGCCGAAACTACCCGCGATGCACTGGAAATTTTAAGCTCAAAGACTCTCGATGTGATATTGAGCGATATCGGGCTCCCGGACGGAAGCGGTTACGATGTCATCGCCGCGGCCAAACGAAACCAGAAACTGAAAGGCATCGCCCTGACCGGCTTCGGCATGGATGAAGATATCGCCCGCAGCAAACGGGCCGGGTTTGATTTTCACCTCACCAAGCCGGTCGATTTTCAGGAGCTGCGCAGCGTCCTCGCTGAAGTTACCAGCAAGAGCTGATTACCTTTCCAACTCATCCAGCGCGCTGCTCAAGCGGGATATTCCCTCGGCAAACTTGTCGGGCTCGCAACAGAGTCCGATTCGAACGTGCTGCGGCGATTCAAAAAATCGGCCGGGAACCACCGAGGTCTCGTATTTAGCGATCAGGAATTCACAAAATTTATCGACGTCGATGTTCGGCAATCGCGGAAAAAAAGTTGTTCCAATGTTGTTCGGTACGGCTTCGACGTCCGTTCGTGTTCGCAAGAAATCGGCCAGTCTGCGCCGGTTTGTGTCCAAAATTAATTTCGCGCGCGCGGAGATCTTCGGAAGCTGGGCGATTGCCCGGACGCTGAGCTGTTCCAGCAAGATTGCAGCGCTCGCGCCGAAAATGTCATCGAGACGCCGGATCTTTTCGGCGAGCTTGGCGTCGGCTAAAATCCAGCCGCATCGAAGCCCGCTTAATCCGTAGCCTTTCGTCAGACTGCTGGTGACGACAAATTCAGGGCCGAGCGAAATCGCAGGCGGTGGAGCGTGTTCGAAAAGGGCTTCCAGATAAACTTCGTCGACCAGCACGCGCGCGCCGATGTTGTGAGCCAGATCACCGATGCGTCGTAAACTTTCTTCGTCAACCAAAACGCTGCTCGGATTGTGCAAGTTTGTCAGCACAATCAATCGCGTGCGGTTCGAGATTTGTTTCTCCAACGCGCCGAGGTCGATTTTGAATCCATCTTCGAAACGGCGGGGAAACCGGTTAACATTGGCGCTCAGATATTGAGCGACGGAAAGGAGGGGATCGTAAGTGGGTTGTTCGATCAAAACGTCGTCGCCATGTTCGATTAAGGCAGCCATGGCCAGATGGTTCGCCATCGAGGTGCCGCCTGAAACCGTTACAACATTTTCCGGCGCGACGCGCCGATGCGTCGCGAGCGCTTCGACCAACGGCCTGTAGCCATAAGCGTTCGGTCCATGTAGTTCCAATTGCCGCGCATCAAATTCCAAATCGGTGATCGGTAGATTTAGGATGCCGCTCAGGGCGAGATCGTATTTCACTGGTGGGCGACTCTTGGCCCAATGCATAAACGCTGATTGCTTGCCGGGATTCATTTGCGATTTCTCCAAAACAAATAAACCGGAATTCCGGTCAGCATAATTCCCACTCCGATTGCTCCGTTCTGCGGATAACGGTAAAACGTGCTAAATGCCACGCCGCAACAAGCCGCAATAAAAAACAATGTGGTGAGCGGGTGGCCCGGGATCCGAAATGTGGCATCGCCATCCTGGCGCTGATCATCGGCTGGACGGCGATGCCACGTGCGGCTTCTGAAAACAAACACGGTCGCCGCGGTCAACGCGAAGAAGATCACGTCCACGCAAGTCACGTAGTTGAGGATTTGTTCGTAACGACCCGACAGCGTGATCACAATCGCTAACGCGCCCTGAAGTGCGATTGCAAGAGCAGGAACCCGCGCCCGGTTCAATTTCGCGAGACTGGAGAAGAAGAGTCCGTCCTCGGCCATGGCGAAATAAACCCGAGGCGCAGTGAGCATGCTTTGGCTTAAAAAGCCGACCGTGGAAACGGCGATGCCGGCCGCGATGATTTTTGCTCCGTTGTCACCAAGAGCCAATTGCATCACGGCCGAGGCCGGGGTGTGCGTTTCAGCGAGGCCACGTGGCCCGAGCGCGCGAACACAAACGAAGTTGATTAACAGATAGACTGCGATCACACCGAGCACTCCGAACAACAAGCCGCGTGGGAGGTTCCTTTTTGGATCGCGAACTTCGCCGGCCACAAAACAGGACGTTTGCCAGCCGCCGTAGGCAAATTGAACCGGGATGAGCGCGGCTCCGAACGAGGTGAGTGAATTCCAGAGCGTTGGAGGTGAAGAAGCCGATGCTGCGCTATCGGGTTGGAGCGCGCGGCCAACTGTAAGTCCGAACACCACCAGCACGGCGATCGCGAGCAGCTTCAAAACCATGAAAAGATTTTGCGTCGTGCTACCCGCGCGGACACCGAGACAGTTAATGATTGTCAGCGCAAGAATCGCAAAAGCTGCGAGCAAGGCCGCAATCTGTTCGCCAGCGTTAATTTTTCCGAGAACGCAGACATATTTGGCGAATGTAACCGCCACCGCGGCCATTCCGCCGCTTTGGATGACGAGCAACAACGCCCAGCCGTAAACGAACGCCAGGGCAGGATGAAACGCGTCGCGCAAATAAACGTATTGGCCACCGCTGGTGGACGTTTGCGCAGAAAGCTCCGCGTAAATGAACGCGCCGAAGAGTGCAATCAACCCGCCAAATGCCCAGGCGGCCAAAATCAAAATTGCCGACGGAACCTGTTGAGCGACGACATACGGATTGATGAAAATCCCGGAGCCGATAATTCCGCCCATGACGAGCATCATCGTGTCGAACAACCCGAGCCGCCGAGCGAGATGCGCTTCCTGTAAATTGGATGCACTCACTGATCGATCCGCGCCGCGGCCGAATCAGCGCGCCGGGTAGCGATCATCGAAATGAAAATCGTTATGGCGAGGACCGAGATGACGATGCCGAGAGAAAGAAGCGTTGGAATTTCGAACACATCACGCAACAGCATTTTGGCGCCGACAAACGCGAGCACGATGGCCAGCCCGCTCTTCAGGTAAATAAAGCGGTCGACCATTTTCGCGAGTAAGAAGTAGAGCGATCTGAGGCCAAGGATTGCGCAAATGTTTGAGGTGTAGATGATGAATGTGTCCCGGGTAATGGCGAAGACGGCGGGGATTGAATCGACTGCGAAAACAAGATCCATCACGTCGATGACAATCAATGCCAATGCCAGCGGGGTAAGCATCCACTTGCCATTTACTTTGGCTTTGAAGTGTTCGTCGTGAAAAACCGGCGTGACCGGAATTGCCCAGTTGCAGCAGCGCATGACCCAGCTCTGGCCGAAATCTTGTGCCTCCTGTTTTACAAAAAACATCCGCCATGCGCTTACCAACAGGAATGCGCCGAAGAAGTACAGAATGAAATCGAAGCGCTCCACCAGTGCTACTCCGAGAAAGATCATGATCCCACGCATAATCAGTGCACCTACGATTCCCCAAGTTAACGCCCGATGCTGGGCCATCGGCGGAACGCGGAAGTACTGAAAGATGAGAATGAAGACAAAGATGTTGTCGACGCTGAGCGAATACTCGATCACGTAACCAGTGAGAAATTCGAGCGCCTTTTCCGGCCCACGGATTTTCCAAACGAGCAAGTTGAACAACAGAGAGAGAACAATCCAGATGACGGTACGGTGAGTGGCCGCTCTCATGCTCAGCTCGCGGCCGCGGTGCTTGAATTGGACAAGATCGACCGTTAGCGCGACCAGCACCCCGGCGTTAAAAGCGAGCCAAAACCAAATACTTGTGTGAGACACCGCGCGTAGATTTTCACGCAAGACGCTGTCCGGCAATCATTAGTTTGGGCAGGCTTGCGGCGTCGCATCATCATCGTAGTTTGTCCGACGCATGGATGCCGAGATTGAGAAGTTGGTGGAGTCGGGAAAGCTTACCTCGAAGGCGGCGGAGAAGCTTGAACAGCTGAAGCCGGGAACTTTTTGTCTGCACAAAAGCTGGGGGTTTGGCCGGGTCGCCGATTGGAACCTGCTTCTCAATCAGATTTTGATCGATTTCACCGGCAAAAAAGGCCACGCCATGCAGCTGCAATACGCTGCCGAAAATCTCGAAGTCATCCCGTCGGAGCACTTTTTGGCCAAGAAGGCCAATGATCTCGCCGCGACAAAAAAGCTCGCTAAAGACGACCCGGTTTCCGTGGTCCGGAACATTCTGGATAGCCTCAATGGAAAGGCGACTGCGCAACAAATCAGCGATTGGATGGTGCCCGACGTCTTCTCCGATTCCGAATGGAAGAAGTGGTGGGACTCAGCCCGTAAACAAATGAAGGCCAGCGGCACGTTTTCGATTCCTGCGAAAAAAACGGAGCCGGTGCAGCTCCGGGCCGAGGGCGTGTCACAGGCCGACGAATTGATCGCGGCGTTCAACAACTCCCGTCAACCAAAGCAGCAGATTGCGGCACTCGAGCAGATTTTGAAATTTCAGGAACAGTTCAAGGAACCGGAGAAGCAATTGCAACCGGTTGTAACAACGATCGAAAACGTGGCGACCCGGAATCAAAAGATTCATCCCGAGCTGACTTTCGAGCTGATTTTGCTCCGCGACGATTTGCTGCAGCGGTTTCGCGAACTAAAGACGACGCATATTGGACTCACCCTGGCCAGGCTGACCGCCGATGAGGAAAAACGCCTGGTGATCTTGCTGCCGAAGTTGCCGGCGGCGAAGGAGAAACGCGTTCTTCAGAATCTGCCTGCTGCACTGGGAGATCGCTGGAGCGCGCGGGCGTTGCAGTTGATGCAAACAACGCACGGCCGAATGGTCGCTCAAATCCCGCATGTGTTTCGCGATGCAGGACAACAGGGTGAACTCGAGAAAATGCTGGAACGCAGCATTCGCGAGCATTCCGCCACCAGCGAAATGCTGGTTTGGCTATGCATGGAGCGCAAAGACTGGCCGGAGCTGCTTAATCCCGAGCTACTCGCCGCGATTTTATCGGCGTTGGAACGCGAGCAGCATTCGGCCCCCGGCCGGGCAAGCAAATTGCAACGCTGGCTGGCCGACGATCGCCAGTTGATCGCAGACATTTTCGCCCACGCCGACGTCGGGCTGGCCCGTGACGCGATGCGCCGTCTGCAATTGAGTCCGCTGTTCGACGAACTGACCAAACGTTCTTTGTTAGCGCGCCTGGTGAAAGTTTTCCCGGAGCTTGAAGGCATGATCGTGGGCGCGCAGGCCCAGGAGAAAGCGGCGCCGTTGGTTGTCTCATGGAGCAGCTTGGAAAGACGCAAGATTGAGTACGAGGATCTCGTGAAGAAAAAGATTCCCGAGAACACGAAAGAGATCCAAATCGCCCGGTCGTATGGCGATCTTAGCGAAAATTTCGAGTACAAGGCGGCCAAACAGATGCAGGCCGTCCTTGTTCGGCGGAGGTCGGAACTCGAACGGGATTTGCAACAGGCGCGGGGAACGTCGTTTGAAAATCCTGACACGTCCCGGGTTTCGATCGGCACCATCGTCACGGTGCGGGATAAGAATTCACAAAAGCAGGAAACCTTCACGGTTCTCGGCGCTTGGGACGGTGATCCGGACCGTCACGTCATTTCGTATCAAACCGCAATCGGTCAGGCGTTGCTCGGGAAGAAAACAGGCGAATCGGCCATGCTGCCGAATGGCGAAGTTGAAATCGTTTCCATCGAACCCGCGCCAATCGACAAGCCGGCTGAAGCCGTTGCCCAAAACGAAACCGTTCAGGTCTAGACAGGATTTGCCCGATTTTTACGAGACCCGATTTTTGTTCCCGAAATCAAATCCTTTTAAATCCCGTTAATCCTGTCTAGTTGTCTTTCTCATGCAGACGCGCATTCATCATCTGGCGGTTTGGATCCTGGTCGTGATTCATCAGTTCGTCGGCTTCGGCTGGTATTCCATCCTCGGTGACACCTGGCTGAATCTTCATGCCAAAGAAACCACCGACATCGAGCGTACCCATAACTTTGGCGCATACGCTTTCGCCGTTTTCGCCGCGATCGTCGTTAACTACGCGCTGGCCTGGTTGATCCGCCGGATGAACGCGCATACTGCAGCCGCCGGTCTTCAAATCGCGTTATTCTGTTGGTTTGCGTTCTTGTTCGTTGAATTTGCCACCATCTCATTGTTCTCGGCATTCGAGACCAATCCGTGGCCGCTGATGTTGATCGATATGGGCCGGCCGCTCGTTGCCTGGTCGATCAGCGGCCTGGTCCTTGGGGCCTGGCGCAAATCGGCCTGACCAAAAAAATCGCCGAACACGCGTTCACGTGTCCGGCGATTCTAAACTAACCTCCGATTAACTTATTTCTTCGGCGAAGCAGCCGGACTGGCCGCGGTCTTCGCATCCTTCTTCGCGCCCTTTTCCGCTTTTTCTGCCTTGGCCGCCTTCACTTCGATATTCGTGGCCGTCATTGAATAATGAACCGTCACTTTATCGCCCACCTTCGGCTCAGCGCTCGCTTTGGTGTTGGAATCGCGACCCAATTCCCAGCGGTCCTTGCCTTTTTGCACCGCGATCATCGAGCTCGTCACTTCGAGCACGGGCCCGGTGACCTGATAATCCTTAGCTTCGGCACCGAAGCTGACGCCGCTGAACGCCAGACAAACTACTGCTGCCAAACTGCATAGGGTGATTTTCATAGTTGCACGATTAGACCGCCCTGACGGCGTTCTATTCAAGCAACTTTTGAAAACTATTATCGCGCTGTGGCTATTCCTTCTTCTGCGCGCCGCCGCCCGGGATCTTGGTCGCGTCCCCTGATGCGCACTGGACCGTAACCGTATTACCAACGGCCAGGGTCCCAGTCGTGACAGTTGTGGTGGAGGTTCTCTGGATGTTCCAGAGGTCCGGCCCGCAGGTCATGCTAATCTGAGCAGTGGTTAACGCGGTCACGTTTCCAGAGATCGTCACGGTTTGTCCGAATGCGGCATTCGCAGCCAGGAACGCCGCGACCATCACCGCCGCTAAGTTCATAATTTTCATGGCGCATTGAAGCCCTGACGCAATCCTTCGGGCAAGCTTTTTGTTAGGCCAGGGCCACCTATCGCCTACCGCTTCGCGCCTGGCGCTTACCCCTTGCCGCTTGGCCCTTCTGGCCCGCGCGTAAGATCAACGGCCAGACGATTCGTTTTGTTTTTTCTGGATCGCCCCACGCTTTTTCCAGATCCCTCGCAATTTGATCGAGAGGGTTGCGATTGGTTGCGGCAATAAAGCGCTGGGTCGACGACCACGATCTGAGATAGCCGACCAGTTGTTCAAGGTTCCAATCGGCCACAATTTCGAATTTCGGCGTTTTGCACTCGGGAAACGGAAAGGGGATTTCCTCGAATTTTTCGATCAATGCGCGTTCCGCTGGCCAATACGGCCCGACGACCTCGTAATAGTAATGTCCGACGATGTCCTTAATTAGTTTGTCGGTCTGTAATAGATTGTAAGCTGAAGCGGCAAAAACACCGCCCTCCGTCAAGATGCGCGCGACTTCGGGATAGAACCGATCGCGATCCAGCCAGTGTAACGCTTGCGCGACCAGTATCAGATCGACTGCGCCGGGCTGAAGGTTGCTTTGTTCCGCCGGGGCGACGCGATACTCGACCTTTTCGTGCGGCTCGGCGTTACCGATTTGACTTTCGCTGGCGTCAGTCGCAATCACGTGATCGAAAACTTCGGCGAGTTCAACGGCGGCCTGGCCGTTGCCAGTTGCGCAATCCCAGGCCAGCTGGCGCGTCGGCGCGATGGTGCCGAGATACTCGAACATTTCTTTCCGATAACGTGGCCGAAATTTCGCGTAAACCGCGGCCTGAGTGGAAAAGTGGTCTTTAAATTGCACTGCGTGGTGCAACCAAGATCATCTCAACTCCTTAACCCCTCAACGTCTCAACTATTCTTTGGTGGCTCGCACATCGTCCTAATTCCGACCCGGGCCAGATATTCATCCGCCTGCAACAGGTCCTTACCCGCGCGTTCGATGATTTTGAGCAAATTGTCCATCGAGGAAACTTCCTCCAGTTGTTCGGTCAGAAACCACTGCAGAAAATTAATGGTGATGTGGTCGTTCTCTTTCTTGGCGAGGTCGACCAAAGCGTTGATCTGCTTGGTCACATGCACTTCCTGATCGAGCGAGAGTTTAATTGCATCCCGCGGTGTCTTAAATTTCGACTTCGGCGCATCGATTCCCGGGATTTCCACCCGGCCGCCGGCGTCGACCACGTACTTGATGAACCGGAGCGCGTGACCTTTTTCTTCCTCAGCCTGATTGAAAAAATGCTGGGACAATTGCGGCAACGCCTCGGCGGCAAAATAGGCGGCGATCGCATAATACTGGAGCTCTGCGGTGAACTCGTAACCGACTTGTTCGTTTATTGCGTTAATTACCTTCTGAGACGTGAGCATAGCCGGAACCTAACGGAGATCAGACGAAAGCCAACCGATCTGCTTGCCGCGTTCCAGCCTTGGCGAAGGCGGGCCCATCAGTTGGCACCCATCAGTGCTCACTTCTGCAATCGCTGCGGATTGGGCAGATGCGAAGTAACCCATCAATTGAAGGCTGTAAAAGACCCGCCGGAGGGCGCAGAGGTTGCTTTACTAGGGTCTAAATCCCGAGGCTTTGACTAAGAAAACAAAGAAGACCCGCATCCTTGCTGTCGATGACGAACCGGTGATCGGCGAATCGGTCGCATACAATCTGGATTCCCCGCATCGAAAGATATCGGTGGCTCCAAATGGCCGAGAAGCGCTCAAGTTGGCTTCCAAACAGAAGTTCGATCTGGTCATTACCGATCACCGAATGCCGGAATCGGGCGGATTGGAGTTGGTCCGGGCGCTCCGGAAGCGAAAGTACAAGGGAAAGATTGTGGTGTTATCGGGTCACCTGTCGCCGGAAAATATTGGCGTCTACGAGGAGCTCGAAATCGACGAAGTGATTAGCAAGCCGGTTATGATGGCAGAGCTGCGCGACGTCGTGACGAATTTGGAAGAAGATCTTTCGTTGGGACTCTGATAAGAAGTTGAGAGTTGAGAAAAAAGCTCGCTCCTGGAAAGGCTGATGCGTTCGTTTGCCATTGACTCGGCTTGTCGCGACGCCCTACTGACTCGTGATCTCCGATCACTCACCGGCCACCCTCGCCGGCACACCGCATTTTCGGCTTTCGCCTTCGCCAAGGCTAGGGCGTGAAGGAGAGCGGGCGACACTCCAAAAGCGAAATGCCCACCGGGATAAACCCAGTGGGCATTTAGTTCTGGCGACGTCCTACTCTCGCACGGCCTATCGCCGTACTACCATCGGGGCTGCAGCGTTTCACTGCCGTGTTCGGAATGGGAACGGGTGGGACCACTGCGCGATAATCACCAGAAATTTGCCCCGAAAGTCTTCGGGGCAAATTTCTGGTGAAGGTTTGAGGTTTGAAGTTCGAGGCATGATTTAATTCATCGCGCGCAAGCGCGCACTATTTCAAATCAAACATCAAACATCTTACATCAAACAGTCATGGATCTTTCAAAGAGCGTTGCCAATTCTTTGATATCTACATACAGGAAGCGAAAGCCAAACTTTTAAGGCTTCGTTTTGTTTTGAGATCTTTTGTCTCCTCTGTTTGCCGTTCCGCTTGCGCGGAACGGGTTAACAGAAAAGTAAAAGATCAAGCCGAACGGGTTATTAGTATCTCTCAGCTGAATACATTACTGCACTTACACCGGAGACCTATCAACGTGGTGGTCTACCAC
>JAJPJU010000163.1 GCA_021324035.1 Spartobacteria bacterium
GAGCGCGTGTCCATTTTGTTACGGCGCCAAAGATGGGAAATCGACCCAGCACATGGCAGTTGCGATCTGGTTTCTCTTTGGCGCGGTCATGTCGGTGCTCGGCGGAATCGGAGCATTCAGTTTCAAAATTTGGCGGCACGGCCGGATGCCAACTCCGCCGCATGAGCAGCTCATCGACGATTTGGACGACAATGATTAATCTCGCGCTCATTAACGAATTTCTCGGACAGCCGCCGAACGCGTCCGAGCATGGCTACCAGATCGATCACATTCTGGAATTCGCGCATTGGTTCATGGGCGCGTTGTTTGTTGGTTGGTCGGTCTTTTTCATTTTCGTCCTGATTCGTTTCCACAAAAGCCGCCATCCGAAGGCGGACCATACGGGAGTGACGAGTGCGATTTCCACCCATTTGGAATTTTCATGCGTATTGATCGAAGCGGTTTTGCTGATCGGCTTTGCAATCCCGTTGTGGGCCAAGCGGGTAAATGAGTTTCCGCCCACCGGCGATGCAGTCCTCGTCCACGTGGTTGGACAACAATTTAACTGGACGTTTCATATGCCGGGGCCGGACGGCCAGTTTGGACGGCGCGAGATTGATCTGGTCACCAATTCAAATCCGCTGGGCATCGATCCTAACGATCCGTCCGGTAAAGACGACATCGTGGTATTGGGCGAGTTGCACGTCCCGGTAAATCGTCCGGTGATCATCGAGCTGTCGTCGAAAGATGTGATCCACAATTTCGACATTCCGCACATGCGCATCGCGGCAGACGCCATTCCCGGTTCGTTAATCCCGATGTGGTTTAAGCCAATTAAAACCGGCACTTATGAAGTTGTCTGCGGCCAACTTTGTGGGCTGGGCCATAATGGAATGAAAGGAACGCTAGTGGTCGATTCGCCGGCCGATTATCAGGCGTGGCTCAAGGAGCGCGCCGAATTAGCTGGGACCCAGAGCGCGCCGCCTACGCCGCCTGCGACGCAGCAGCCACCGCCGGGCGCAGGTCCAACTCCGGGCACAATTCCTCCTCCCGGCGCGCCGAAGAACACTAATCCCCCCGGCAAACCGGAACAAAAACCCGCCGAGCCCGAACAAAAGCCGGGCGGCCAGTAGAATTTCAAAGAAAACTTGCCTGACTCTCTCTCTGAAAGAGGGGAAGCAGTAAACGGCAGGTGAGCGTTAGTTTTATCCGCGAATCCGCGTTATCCGCGGTTTAAAGATGTCTTCAGAAAAGTCGAGAATTTGGCTGAATCGCTTCGCCTGGTTTACTGCGTTCGCGACCCTGCTGTTGATTTGCAGCGGTGGAATGGTCACCAGCAAAGGCGTTGGTCTGGCAGTGCCCGATTGGCCGACCACATTTGGCTACAACATGTTCCTGTTTCCTGTCTCGAAATGGATCGGCGGAGTTCTTTTTGAACACACCCATCGTCTTATCGCGTCCACCGTCGGATTCCTGACCGTCATTCTCGCAATTTGGCTTTGGCGCGCCGAGGACCGTCAAACTGTTAAGACGCTTGGATTCGTTGCGGTGGGCGCCGTTATTCTCCAAGGGATTCTCGGCGGTCTGCGAGTCACGATGTTGAAAGATCAAATCGGAATCTTTCACGCCTGCCTTGCTCAGGCTTTTCTCGGTTTGCTCGTTCTCATCGCGATCATGACAACGCACTCCTGGCGCGCGGGCTCGTTAAACTTGACTGGTTTAACCAGTCAGGTTTCGGAAAAGCTTTTCAAGATCAGAAGGATCGCAATCGCGACAACGATTGTGATTTATGTGCAACTCGCGCTCGGCGCGACCATGCGTCATCAACACAAGGACCTTGCCATTCTCGATTTTCCTACCGCTAACGGGGCCTGGATTCCCGATACAAGTGCGGACGCTCTGGCAAAAATCAATACCTGGCGCGACGCCCGTGCCCTCTCAGATGTCGACGCTTTTCAAATCTGGCTCCAAATGGTGCATCGCTTTGGCGCTGTCGTGATCGGCATCTGCGTCATTGTGTTTTGTGCGCGGGTTCTGCGTGATGCCGGCGGTTTTTTCGGACTGCGGCGCCTGGCGATCGCATGGGCGATTCTCTTTTTCATTCAGTTCACGCTCGGGGCGTGGACAATTTGGAGCAACAAAGCGGCTGACGTGGCCACGACGCATGTCGCAGTGGGCGCAATCATGTTATCGTGTGGTGTGGCCGGGTGGGCGATTTGTTCGCGGCTCTTGCAGAATCAAACGATATGAAAACGGCGACGATTGAATCGGGTTCGAACGAGGTTGAAAAGCCTCGCTCCGGATTGGTTCGCGATCTGATGGAGCTTGTGAAAGCTCGTTTGACGTTGCTGGTTTTGTTGACTACCGCCGTCGGATTCTATCTCGGCGGGGAAGGTCCCACCAATTGGACCCTGTTGGTCCAGGCGGTCTTGGGAACGGCCGCCGCGGCGGCCGGCGCTGCCGCATTGAATCAATGGTGGGAATACCGACTCGACGCCTTAATGCATCGCACGCAATCCCGGCCGATTCCGGGCGGGCGGATGCGACCAATGGAGGCCCTTGTCATTGGAAACACACTGTCCATCCTGGGCGTGACTTATTTGGCTTTTGTTTGCAACGCGTTGAGTGCGGCTTTGGCCGCAATAACGATCATTGTTTACATTTTCGCCTACACGCCGTTGAAACTGGTTAGCACGTTCAATACGGTGCTTGGCGCCGTACCCGGAGCCCTGCCACCGATGATTGGTTGGGCCGCCGCCCGCGGAACGTTGAACGCCGGCGCCTGGATGTTGTTCGCGATTCTCTTTTTCTGGCAGCTTCCGCATTTTTTCGCGATTGCCTGGATGTATCGTGACGACTACGCGCGGGCCGGATTTCGAATGATTTCAAGCGATGACCGCACCGGTGAACGCAGCGCCAGCCAAAGTGTCTTCTTTTGCATGATTCTTTTGATCATCGCGGGATTGCCGGCTTATCTCGGAATCACCACGGTCTTTTACTTGATTGCGGAACTGATTTTGGGCGCGCTATTTGTGGCTGCGGCCATGCGATTTCTGAAAACCCGCTCGCGCTCCGATGCGCGGCGACTTTTCCTTACCTCGATAATCTATTTGCCGCTGTTACTTGGGGCGCTGGTATTGAGCAAAGCATGAACGGAACGAGCGCGACCTTGGGACGGCAATCATCAAAGGCGAGCACGCTCTGGAAAGTGACGCTCATCGCGATTCCAATTGTCACGCTCGGGCTGTTGATCTGGTTACGGCAGGCGGAAGTGAACTTGTTACGTCAGCGAAGCGTTTCTTCTTATGGATCGGTTCCCGAGTTTCAATTGATCAATCAAGATGGCAAAAACTTTGGTTCGGCAGATTTGCGCGGTAAAATTTGGATCGCCGATTTCGTTTATTCAACCTGTCCGGGACCGTGTCCGATGATCAGCAGCCGAATGAGCGAATTGCAGGAGCCGCTCAAGATAACCGACGTGCATCTGGTTTCTTTCACGGTCGATCCGGCCAAAGACACTCCGGAAGTTTTGCGCACCTACGCGGAGAGATTGCAGGCGGAGCCGGGGCGATGGGATTTCCTGACCGGCGCGCAGTCGACTATTTACAATTTGTCACGCAACGGATTCAAACTCGCAGTTTCGGATGGCAGCGATGCGAAAGGCATTCCAGTGCACAGCACGCGAATGATTTTGGTCGATCGACACGGTGAAATCCGTGGTTATTACGACGCGACGGAAGCTGACGCCGTGACCAAGCTGGTCGCGGACACGACGCACCTGTTGCGAGAACAACCGAAGTAATCAACCGACCGGCTTCGGTGCGGCAGTTGAATCTTCCTGACAGACCAGCCGCAAATACTCGCGGTATTCGCCTTTAGGCAATTTGTCGATCGTTCTTTCCAACTCGTTCCTCGTGATAAATTTCATCCGCAGCGCGATCTCTTCCAGACACGCCACCTTCAATCCCTGACGATGTTCGATCGTCGCGATGTAATTGCCGGCCTCCAGCAAACTTGTTTGGGTGCCGGTGTCGAGCCAAGCCATGCCGCGGCTGAGAGCTTTTACGTGGAGCTGATTCTTCTTTAGATAAAGCAAATTCAAATCAGTAATTTCCAGCTCGCCGCGGCCCGAGGGTTTTAGAGTTTTGCAAAGATCGACCACCTGCTCGTCGTAAACGTAGAGGCCAGGCACCGCGAAATGAGTTTTCGGATGTTTCGGTTTTTCTTCGAGGCTGATCGCGCGGCCATCGGACCCGAATTCAACCACGCCGTAACGTTCCGGATCGCGCACCTGGTAGGCAAAAACGCAGGCCCCCTTCTCGAGAGCCAGAGCATCGCGAAAGAAATCGAGTTTCCCGTAGAAAATGTTGTCGCCCAGAATCAAACAGGCGCCGGACTTGCCGATAAATTTCTCGCCGATCAGAAACGCCTCGGCGATGCCGTTCGGTTTCGCTTGTTCAGCGTAGTCGATTCGAATACCAAATTGCGAACCGTCGCCCAGGTAATCGCGCAGCATCGGGCAATCTTTTGGCGTCGAGATAATCAAGACCTCACGCAGGCCGCCGAGCATAAGGGTCGCGAGCGGATAGCAAATCATCGGCTTGTCGTAGACCGGCAGCAGCTGTTTGCAGACGATCTTGGTCAGCGGAAAAAGCCGGCTACCGGCGCCCCCCGCAAGAATGATGGCCTTTTTCATTGCGGACTTCGGATTTTGGATTGCGGAAAGATTTCTACGCTCGGAATTGCCGGTCTATCCGCAATCCGCATTCCGCGCTCCGCAATCTAAGAAAACCGGACGTCTTTGCCCGGGTCCATTTCGAAATCGAGGCTGAGGGCATCAGCGGTGTTCGGCTTGATGATTTCCTCCATGAATTTCACGAAAATCGGGTCCTCCCGAAAAATGGCGAATTTGTCCATGGACTCGAAATCGATCGCGATGAAAAACGGCCAGGGCAGCTCCGGGTCGACCCGCTTGCCGCATTTGATGTTCAGGACCTCGGGAATTTTCAAGAGCTGCATCCGCGTATTCATCATCATCTCCTCGACGCGAGCCGGGGTGACCTCAGGCTTTAACTTGTAAAGGACGATGTGGTGAATCATGGAAGGTTAAAGGTATTAGGCGCAGTCGGCAGGGCACGCAAGTCGGAATCGGTATTATTAAAATCGGGCCTATTTCGTCGGTTGTCGCCCTGCAAATTATGGAAATTTGAGAGCGAAACGAGTGGTTATTTCTCGCGGTAAAGCAGGTAAATCCCACTCTGTTTAATCATCTGGCAATTTTCACATTTCAGCTCGTCACTCAGGACAATTGCACCCGGCGGAGGCTTCGCCCCGCTTTCAAGATGGACAAATTCCGAGCGCGGCCGGCCTTCAATTGCCGAATACCAAAGGCCGTCGATGTAAGCCGGCCCGTAAAAACCGTCGCGCAGATAAATCGGCCGCTGCGGCTGTTTTACCGCGGCATCATAGGCTTCCTTGTACGGAGCATCGAAATAGATGCCGCGGTCCGGTCCGTAACGGCGATAAATGCGCTGAAAACGCGTGGCCTCGAAAATTGTCAGCGCCAAAAGCAGAACCAGCATAACGAATCGGGCCGGCCACGGAACAAATGCCAATACTGGAACAGTTTGAATTGGCTCGCGCGGTCTTTCTTCCGTGAGAAGCCATTCCAGGGCGGGAACGGTAAGAATTAACAAGAAAACGGGTAACGCTAACAGCCGCAACGCATGAAACGGCTCATACGTAATCGCCCCCGGCATGATCGACACCGCCAGTCCGTAAATGATAAATAGCCACCATCGATCATGGCGGCGGCGAACCACCACAATTAGCAGGCCCAGCATGGCGAGTATAAAAGTCGCGAAGAAAAACACGCCGCCCGCTTCGATCACGTGATGACGAGCCAATGGATGCCCAGTCTGGAGCAAACCAATCACGCTTTGATCTTGCAGATAACGGCGCACGAATTCGGCGGCCGATTGCCGCCACGGAATGCCGGGCTTGATGTAAGTAGCTAACTCGAACCGGTTCGCGACCGCGTCGGGATGTCGCCAGCTGAAAATCGGAAGCGGAACCAGGGTGAGCCCGCAAAGAATCCCAACCTTAACGATTGCAAAGAAACGATGGCGATTCTGGGCAAAGAAAAACAAACCAAGTCCGAACAATGGCGCCAGCACTCGGCCGGCGAAATATCCGTACATCAAAATGGACAAGCTTCCCGCCAGCAAAACAATTTCACGCCACCTCCATTCCTCCTTTTGGTAGGCGTGATACGCGGCCCACACGAACAGCATGACCGCGAACGGAACAAAGTGGGCGTCCCAGACCAGGCGGCTTTCTTCGAAAAGCCACGGCGTGAGCAACGCGGTTCCGCCGACGACCAAACCAATGAAAGTCCGTCCGGAAAGGCGTTTCGCCAGCAGTCCAATCAACAGAGAAGCGCTAAACATCCAAAACGCAGCGAACAGTCGCGCAGCCAGAATGCTCGGCGGCACGAACCGAAAGAATAAAGCCATCAGGTAAATCGTTACCGGGTCGACGAAGGATCTCGTGGGGCCCGGATACCATTGAAAGAGGAGGGGAAAATGCGGCCCCAACTCGCCGGCGCCGGTCCGCGAGAGGAGATATGCGTTGTAGGCGGTCGCCGATTCATCCATGTAAAATCCCGGCGGGTTTTTGGTAATTCCGTTGGTGTAGAGAATGAACAGAACAACCAGACCGATTACGGCCAATAGCCGGCACAGGTTTTTTTTGGTAAACAGGATTTGGATTTC
Organism: Spartobacteria bacterium; assembly: GCA_021324035.1. Taxonomy (GTDB): domain Bacteria; phylum Verrucomicrobiota; class Verrucomicrobiia; order Chthoniobacterales; family UBA10450; genus AV40. The sequence goes on from JAJPJU010000163.1 coordinate 6,753, forward strand.
CATTGCAGGATTCGGCGGGCTCAGTATAGCGCGGAGTTCGATCCGATTTCTATTTTAACGTGTCGCCAAATCTCGAATATCCGGTGTGTCCAGTATGTGGCAGCGATAACCGCCACATGGCGTTTCGTTTGCAGGATCCTTACACGATCGCCTGCTGTTGCCAGTGCGGATTACATTATCTTTATCCGCGACTGCCGCCCGGCGCCGCCGAAGAGATTTATCGCGAGCCGTCCTATTATGAAGGCGGATCGTCCGGTTATCGGGAAGGGGGCTACACATCGCAAGAGCCGGCCCTTCGGGCCACGTTCCGCCGCTTGCTGGTAAATCTTGAAAAACGCGGCCTGACCGGCGGCGATTTCCTGGAGATTGGATGTGGTCACGGGTATCTCCTCGATGAGGCTCGCCAATTTTTCGATCGCCGCTGTGGCACCGAATTTTCCCCGGAAATCGCAGCGATCGCCCGAACCTACGACGCGGAAGTCTTTGTCGGTGGGATTGAGCAAGTGCCGGGTCACCTCAAATTTCAAACCATTGCGGCGATTCAAGTGATCGAGCACGTCTACGATCCGCTATCGTTCGTGCGCCGGCTGGTCGAACACACAATGCCGGGCGGTCATATTGTTCTGGCAACGCCCGACATCGGCGGTGTATTGAGAAAAATCATGGGTCGGCGCTGGCCGTCGTTTAAAACTCCCGAACACGTCGTTTATTTCAGGTTTGAGACTCTGAGCTCGCTCATGCGGCAAGCCGGATTGAACGACGTGCGCCGGTTGCCGTACCCGCACGCTTTTCCGATGGGATTGATTGCCGCGAAATTTGGGATAAGCCTGCCGCGCACTCTCGCTCAAGTTCGAGCATGGGTGCCGGCCACCACCGTTGCTGCTTATGGAACCGTCGGACACGCGTAAGCTTCCATTGATTTCGGTTGTGGTTCCGGTTTTTCGCGAAGCCACCGAGATTCGCGGTTTTCTCGCGGCAGTTCGAAATCAACTGAAGGAATCAGGCGCCGGTTACGAACTGGTTGTGGTCGACGACGGTTCGCCGGACGAAAGCTGGGCGGCGATAACGGCAGAAGCGCAATCCGATCCCAACCTGCGCGCGCTTCGTTTGAGCCGAAATTTCGGGAAGGAATCGGCGTTGTGCGCAGGATTGGAGGTCGCGCGCGGCGATGCCGTGATCGTGATGGACGCCGACGGGCAACATCCGCCAACTCTCATTCCGGAATTGCTCCGACAATGGCAATTGAGCGGCGCCGACATCGTTGAGGCCGTGAAAGTGCGGCGAGGACGAGAATCGATCTCGAGCAAACTTGGCGCGCTTCTTTTTTATGAACTGCTGAACAAACTGTCCGGATTCCAGTTCAAAGGCGCGTCCGATTTCAAGTTGATGAACAGGAAAGCGGTGAATGCCTGGCTGCAAATGCCGGAACGCAACGTGTTCTTTCGGGGAATGACGGTTTGGATGGGCTTCAAAACAGTGCAGGTTCCGTTCGAGGTCGGTCCGCGTTCAGCAGGTCAGTCGGCCTGGTCCGCCATCAAACGTTTGAAACTGGCGCTGGTCGGAATAACCGCTTTCTCATCTTTCCCGCTGCACTTCGTCACTTTGGCCGGCGGAATATTCCTGATCGTGTCGGTCGTGCTCGGTGTGCAGACTGTATATTTGAAACTTGCCGGACGCGCAGTGAGCGGATTTGCCACGGTTATTCTGCTCGAGCTGGTGATCGGCAGTTTGTTGATGATCAGTCTCGGTGTGATCGGCGAATATCTGGCCCGGATTTACGAAGAGGTTAAATGCCGGCCGCGTTACGTGGTGATGGAATCCATCAACCCCGACGACCGGCGCTGAAAATGCCGGATTATTTGAGATCAATCGCAACCACGCGATTTTCTCCGGCGCAGAGGACGTAAAGTTTTTTGTCGGTCAGGAGCAACCCGGACGCAGCTTCCAGTTTGTCGGGCGATTGCGGCTTCAATGTTCCAACTCGCTTTCCATTGAGATCGAAAACCAGCACCTCATCCATGTTCGCGCTCGAGGTGTAGAGCCGGCCGGTCTTTGAATCGACGACGAGATCTTCAAAACCGTAGGGCCGGTTCCACTCCGGCACCGCCCATTTGGCCAGAAACTTTCCATTCAAATCGAAAACCTGGATCCGTTCATTTCGGGGGTCGGCTACGTAAACTTTGTTGGTTGTGGAGTCGACGGCGACAGACGTGGGATCATCGAACTGGCCGTCTCCGTTTCCTTTTTGGCCCCAAACGGCGAGCAATTTGAAATTCTGATCGAACTTCACGATCCGGGTGCGTCCCTGATCGACGACGTAGAGAGATTGGTCGGGCGCGATCGCGATCTTGCGCGGTCCATAAAATCCGGGATCCGGCCCCCTCCATTCGGCAACGTGACCACCATCAGCGGTGAGTTTTTGGATGCGATGATTCGACGCTTCGGCAACGTAGATATTTCCAGCGTGATCGATTGTGATTCCGTTCGGATCACCCAATTGTCCGTAGCCAGTCCCTTTCGATCCGATGCTCGTGATAAACGTGCCGGTTGGCGAAAATTTTTCGATTCGGCCGTTATTGGTGTCGGAAATGAAAATGTTTCCGGCGTTGTCAGCAGCGATTCCATGCGGCGAATCAAACTGCCCGCCGGCAGTTCCCTGACCGCCTTCAAACATGGTCCCGGCGACCATTGGCGCAGATTTCAACTCAGCCGGCGCCTTGTCCGGCACCTTGTAAATCGTCAGCGAGTTGTATTTGCCATCCTTGTCTTCAAAAACTTTCGGGAAGTAACGCGCGTAAATCTGCTCGTTCGGCCGCTTAATGAAATCGCCGTGACGGACCGCGTTATCGTAGGCGACATAGGCGATATCGTTGGCCTTAAGCAATTCAAAAATCTTCGCGGGATTCTTGCTCTCGAAAAGCTCACGATAAACTTTATCGCGCTCGGTCGCATCGTACCCGGCCGACCAGCCGTAATACGGCCAGCCGTAGAAAACGCGCCGCCCCGCCATCAGAATAGGATGATTCACAAAGCGGTCGGTCAGGAAAATGTCGCGCGGTTTGGTCTCTTTGAACAACCATTGGATCAACGGATCGTCTCGGAAGGTGACCTCGCTCCAATAACTGTTGTGGAACGGAAACAGATCGATAATTCCGCCCGCAACGATTAAAAGAAACAAGACAACCGAGGCGAATTTTGCCGGCAAAACGTTTCCAGCGATGCGGCATCGCCACAATTGCCACAGCCCGTAACCGACGAACAGATTGGCGAGGATCGCCCAGATATGGAGAAACTTCTGATTCGCCAGCACCTCGACGGTTAACTGAAGGAAGAACGCAACGGCGCCAAGGCTTGAGATCGCGATGAAGAACCGCCGTTGGAACGACGTGGCGAAAATCAACGCAACCGCGAGCACGACCCATTTAAAGCCGAACGAGAATCCCAGGTATTTGATGACGTTCAATGCGGTCGGCTGTTCGACGGTGTAACCCCAGTGGAACAAGTTCGGCATCGCGTGGCGTCCGGCTCCGGTGCTCAAGTAGAGGACCTGCGGGAGCGCAATGATCCCGGCAACGATGGCCAGCCCGATCATTTGCTTCCGCAACGGACAAAGAACGAAAAGAAATCCCAACACAGCCGCCGCCGCGATAAAGACCGCGCTGTTCCACATCGGCAATAGTCCGAGCAGCGCGCCGGAAAACACAAAGCCTGCCCAACCATTGGACGCAGTTTCCAGCCCACCGGTTGACGCAGTGGGCGGCGACAAATCCGCCGACGCGCCGGCAATCTGTCGCTGGGCAAACAAAGGGCGATAGCGAAGAAGCAGAAAAACCAGAACCAGAAAGAACACTCCGATCGCCAGGGCGAAGTGCCTTTGATTTGCATAGGTCACCTGCGACCAAACACCCCAGAGCTCGCCACGATACGGAAAGATCGACGGCAGAAACTCGTGCCGCGTGACGATATCGTGGATCGCTGTTTGCCACGATTTTTCGTGGGACAAGAATGGAATGTAGGAGAGCGATCCGAAGAAAAAGAAAAGAACGGCGCCGACACGGCCAACAGTTCGCGAATGAAAAAGGATCTCGCCCATGGCCATCACCAGAACGAGCATGGCCACGACCGAAAGAATACTGAGCAAGTTCAGACTCCAGGCCGGATCGAAGCCGAGGAACTCCAAATTGCCCGCGAGGAAGTAAAAGAGAAAATGGTAACGGATTCGCTGCCCCGAAAAATGCGGGTACTCGGTCGGGAAATTGTGCCCGACGCCGAAGCTCTGAATGATCGCCGTGTTCGGTCCGAAATCGCTGTATTCGTTGTTACCGATTTGAAGCCTGCCACCGGTGGAATTCGCAGTGGCGAACATCATCCAGGAGACCAGCGCGAGAAAGAGAGCGATGAACAGCCAATCCAAACCGGCGGAACCGGGAGCGCGCGAAGCAGGTAACGGCGCTTGCGCTTCGCGTGGCGGTGATTTGGTGATTCGGTGTCTCCATCGCGGCCAGGTAAACGCCGCGATCGCGACGACGAAGAAGAAAAGATTGCCCCAGAAAAGCGGAACCAGGGCGCGGGCGAAAGCAAGGCCGGCCAGATAGGTAATCCAACCCGCCGTTAAGCAGCCGACAATAAAAGCGGCGGCCCATCGGTGCGGCGTCGAGAGGAAGGAATAAAACCTCCGGCAAATTCGGTCACCGAGGCAAATTGCAACTGCGAGATAAACTAAAGCTAACATGCGCCAACCGTCGCGACTTTAGCGATTCGCCAGTTCTCTGCCAAACCTCGTTGCACTAAGCCGGCTTATCTTCGGAAATCGAGCGCGCCTTTTTTCAGCGCGTAAATGTAGCCCACCATCAGGATCGAGATGAAGCTCAGCATGCTCCAGAAAATCATGCTGCCGTGCGCGATCGCTTCCTTGTAGACGACCGCCCACGGATACATGAACACGATTTCCAAATCGAACAGGATGAACAACATCGCCACCAGGTAAAACTTTACGCTGAAGCGCGGCTGCGGTTCTCCCTGCGGGATCATTCCGCATTCGTAGGCAGTATCCTTGGCCGGAGTGCGTTTTGCCCCGGACTTGCCGAGCAACGCACTCACGATCAGCGCCGAGACGGCGAAGCCAATGGCTACAATAATCTGCAGGAGAACCGGCAGATATTCGCGGATCATTGGCGGCCTCGAATGTCTTGGGCCGGACGCGCGGCTACTTTACCGCGGCCAGGCGATTGCTTGGAATATGTCCGTTCTGCGGGGCGATGGCCTTAGCCAGCGAAGCAGGCAGTCCTTTGTATTTCTTGCCATTCTTCTTCACCGCACCACGTGCGACCAAATTCTGCAATTTTTCGTAAGCACGCAGACGAAGCATTTCCTCGCCTCCGCTGGCGGCGTTTCGCGCGCGGAGATTCTCGTGAACAATGTCAAAAAGTTCCTTGAACTCGTAGGAGGCGCGACGAGATAGCACCGCCACGAGTTCCTCGGTCACCAAATCGGGAACTCGACGAGAAAATGCGTTTTTCTTGAGAATAGCCATAGGGCCGAAACAGTAACACATTTCGCCCAAACTAACAGTACAATTGTGACACTTGGCCCTAAGTAGCGTTATGCTGGGAGAATAGTGACGAAATGGCGCAGGTCTGCGTCGTTTTTTGTCGCTTTTTTACGGAATATGAGTGCCCACTTCAGTGCCAAAAAGAAGGGCCGGTAAACCGACCCCCACCGCCGCTTCACTCAAAGTTAATGGCCCAACCGATTCCGTGACATATCCGTCGCCTTCGTATCGCTGTGAAGAGACGATCGGGCTGAGGTGTTTAGCTACAATTTCGGGTGCCGGCAGTTTGCCCACATCGACGTAGTCCGAGATCGCCGGCATGAACGCCGCGCTCATCAACAGCATTGGACGAAGCGAAGCATCCAAACGCGAATAAAGCAGGGCGGTGTCGACGTAAAAGAACCCTCCGGTCGGCGAAGGCAGAGTTCGCGTTGCCGCCTTGTAGGTGGCGGAGCTGGCAAGGGTCGATCCCGATTGGCCGCTGCGATTGATTGCTGATTCCACCGAATTGGAATCCAATCCGACGACCAGCGACCGGTTCGATAATCCGAGCGTTGGCGTAATTGCAAACAGCGACGCCGGCGTTTGCATGTAAAAATAAGTGACGCCGTTCTTTTCCGTCTTTGTCCAGGATGCGTCTTCGTCAATCGCGTGGGACAGGGTGTCGACCAGTTTGCTCGCGCGGGCGAAATCTTTCACCGGCAACGTCGCAATCACCGACGGCCAGCGAGAATTTTGCGGCCAGTCCGCCAGCGAACTTAACTCGAGATCGAATGCGGCGTTCCAATCGTTCGCGGTTACTCCGGCGCGGGCGGTGACATCGAAAACTTTCTGCAACCAACTCCCAAGAGGCAGCGGCCCGTGATTGATTCCCGAAAGTCTGTCGGCATCGATCAACGTCGCCAGGAACAAAAACGTATCGGCGGTCCCGAGGTTAAGCGACGAACGGGTGAGCCTCCGGTCGGGCTGGCTCTGGGGCATGCCAACGAACACTACATCCCGCATTTTGCCGTCCTGGAATTTGGTCGCTCCGCAAACGCTGCGGACTTGATCCGCAACCGAGTTCTGGTCGGCTACGCCGAGTGAATTCCGGAGGCCGGCCAGCTTTTGCGAAAGGCCTTTGGGCTGAACGTAAAAAAGCAACGCGTAACTTGCCGGCATGTGCGCCATCGCCGCGTGAAAGTTTTCGTCACTCTCAAGAACGGTTTGATGATCTTTTTCGCGGCCGTCGGCGCGGTCGAGCATCGTTTTCAGTTCCGCCAAATCGTTCGAAGCGAAAAACCATTGGCCGTCGTAAACCGTGGCAATCTGGTTCGGCGCTGCGCCGGCGATCTCGATTTTGTGCTGCTGGTAATCGAGACTCTCACGCGCGGATGCATCGGGGACGATTTTGGACCGCCATTTATCGATAATTTTATCGGCGTCCGATTGACTACCATGAAATCTGAAGCCTCCGACAAAGTGCGGATTGTTGTTTTCGATTGAAGTGACCGCCAAAAACGCGTCTTTCGGCGCGAGCTTTCCGAAATCTCCCAGCGTTTGGGATGTCGTGTCGCGCTGCGGAACTCGGGACAACGGTTTGCGCAGGAAATCCTGGACCGCGGGTTCCTGATAAAGCTTGTAGAGATCGGTTTGATGCCAGTCCTCCCGGCTCCGGTTGAAATCGGGAAGGTGAACCAGCGCCACCGTCCCTCGTGGCAGGAGAGCGGTGACGGCTGCGTTCGATGTGCTTTGCGAGTGACGAACCGTGTAAACCACTCCGCCCGCCGCCACTGCCGCGAGCGCGATCAACAAACCGAGACGTTTCATGGTGAGGGATGCTCGATACTCGATCCTCGATGCGAGATCAAACGTCGGAACATTTAATGATTTAAGGATTTAGTGATTTAGGGAATGGCAATATTAATTCGCTAATTCGTTAAATGAAGCCGTCCTCATCTCGTCACCCGTCACATGTCACTCGTCACTTCTATGCCCTCGGGTGAAACTGCCGATGCACCGATTTCAGCCGTTGTTGATCGACGTGGGTGTAAACCTGGGTGGTCGAGATATCGGCGTGACCGAGCATCTCCTGGATAATCCGGAGATCTGCGCCGTTGCTCAGCAGATGAGTGGCGAAACTGTGCCGCAATAGGTGCGGATAAATATTTTTTTCCAACCCGGCGTGTTTCGCTTTTTCTTTCACAATCTGCCAGATCCGCGCAGTCGTTAATTTGGTACCGCGCTCGGATAGAAAAATTTCATTGCCGGTGCGGCGCTTCACCAGTTTCGGACGTTCGGTGGACAAATAGACTGCCATCGCGTCGCACGCTTTGCCGCCGACCGGCACCATTCGGGTTTTGTTGCC
>JAJPJU010000128.1 GCA_021324035.1 Spartobacteria bacterium
CGGGCCGGAGCGGCGCATTACAGCGCAAACAGCGACTGAACGGATTCAGAACAGGGCCGAGCTTGAAGCGTCGCAGCACTGCCAGAGTCTGCTGGAAGGGCCTTTGGGAGCGTAAGTAATAGCCGTCACGCACGGCGGCATGCATCAGAAGGCGACGATCACGGGTGAGGAGAGCTCGCCCTCGAGCGCCCGCCGTTTCGACAAGTTGGCGATCTTCGGCTTTGGAGTCATAGGCAGTATCGATTCCGAGCAGGCGTAAATCGCGGACGAGTTTCCCGAGATGGCCGTCGGCGACAAACTTTCGGATTTCGCGCAGTTGCAATCGATTTTCTGGAAAAAACGTAACTGCGTTGGGACCGACTCCAAAGATGTCGATCTTGCCTTCAACCCCGATCACGCGCGCGAAATCTGCCGGCTCATTGTTAATTAGGATCAAATCGACCTCCGTATGCGGGACGCCACACGCTTCGATTACGTCCTTCACCGAGGTCCTTTCGCCGAGCTGGCGCTCGATTCGCGGCTTCTTCGATTTTAAAAAGAACGCCAGATCGTCGTGAAATGTGAGCTCGACCTTGAAGAGCATCATCGGCTTACCCGCGCGGTCGAGTAAGCATATTCGAAGGTCGTCGCACGCGGTCGACCCATGAGTTTTCCAGGGCCAAGCGGTTCGTCTTCACCAAAATAACAATCGAGCTGCCACCGTCGCAAACCGCCACCAGTGTCGACGATCTTCCACCGAGTGCCGCCAAAAACGCGTTGCACATCCAGGGCAGGAGTTTCGAGCACAAGACCGCGTCGCAAAGGACCGGACAATTTGGCAGCGGCGGAGAATCTCGCGACCAGAATGCCGCCGCCGCTGCTCGGTGCCGAAGAGTAGCTGTAGGAACCTCCGCCGTTGTAACGAATGTAGTTGTGGCCGTTCAGCGGAGTTTTGATTCGGCCGAAACCTTCTTTTTTGACGGAGCGCAAAAAATCCCGCGGATAAGTGCGACCGCGCAGTCCCGGTTTGGTAATCGGAGTTGCGTCAAAGCCGCGCTCGAATGTGAAACCGCTTTCTTTCGGGGTGTAATAAAGTGTGCAAACGATGAAATATTCGCCCGCGTGACCGCCCGGACGCCGCGCGAGCCTTTCATTTTCGTAAGCGAGCCGTTGGACGACTTCCGGCCACGGAATCTCCCCGCGCACTTCTGATAAGATCGACATCGACATGAGTCCGACTGCCAGTGAGCGGTGTAGCCACGGCGCTATGCGCCGTCGGCGCACCGCCCGCACGGCCGGGGCTATAATGATTATTCGGGAAAATAATCTTCGGCCGGTCCACCGAGCAGAATCTGGATCGGCAGCTTTTCGTGTTCGTATTCGTAAGGCGGTTGTTTCCACGCGAACGACTCCGGATACATCTTCCGAAGGCAGCGAATGATTTCAATGCCGCTTTGAAATGAGCGATAGGCGTCGCGATCGAGAACATGAATTTGCGCGCCGCCACAAAGCTCACCCGCGAATTTGTTGAAGGTAGGTTGAAAATAATTCTCGCGAAAAAAGACGCCGCGCAGTTTCAGGCGGTTTAGTTCGCGACAAAGCTTTCCCGCGTCAAAGAATGGTGCTCCGAAAATTTCGAATGGTCGAGTCGTGCCGCGACCTTCGGAGATGTTCGTTCCCTCAAGCAAGCACATTCCCGGATAAACCGTTGCCGTCTCTAGCGTCGGCATATTCGGCGAGGGCATCACCCAGGGAAGGCCGGTTTGGTCGAACCACATTGCGCGGTTCCAATTTCTCATCGGCAAGATCGACAACCGACATTTTGGAAACGCTTCGTCACGAAATAGCGTCGCCAGTTCGCCGATCGTTTTGCCGTGACGCACCGGAATCGGATGCATTCCCACGAATGATTCGTAGCCTTTTTCAATCGGCGGCCCTTCAACGCTGACGCCGTTGATCGGATTTGGCCGGTCGAGCACAACAACGTGCACGTTGCACTTCTCGCATCCGCGCAGGCAGAGATAAAGCGTCCAAATGAATGTGTAGTAACGCGCGCCGATGTCCTGAAGATCGACGACGAGCGCATCGAGATCCCTGAGCATTTCAGCAGTCGGTTCTCGATCTTCGCCGTACAGGCTGTAAACGGGGATTTTGAGTCGCGGATGCTCGAAACTTTTCCATTCAATCATGTTGTCCTGGGTCTGGCCGAGGAACCCGTGCTGCGGACCGAAAAAAGCGCGGAGCTGAAAGAGATCGCCGCTCAAACGCTCGAGAATCAGCGACGCATGTTCGAGGGTTAGCGAGACCGAAGCTGGATGCAGCAGCGCGCCGATCCGCGCGCCGCGCAATTCTTTGGGCCAGAGCTTGTCCAGATGATCGAGCGGAACTTGAACGGACATGCGAGAGTTATAGCACGCTAATCAGGTAGGGGCGATTGACCTCAATCGCCCGCGGGCGGTTCGGGTGAACCGCCCCTACCTATTTTTCGCGACGCGAAAACAACAACGATCGTAAAAGCTGTTACCACTGCGCAACATTCTGCAAAAAGCTCGCCATGCTGCGCGTAGAAGGTCACCTGTCGGTTCTGCGGCACGTTAATTTCGCCTGTGAGGACGCCTTCGTTGGACGTGCCGCCCGTATCATCTTCTAAAATCTGCGTCACGCGCCCGAACTCGTTGACGAAACAGGTCACACCCGTGTTGGCAGCACGGATCATCGGTCGCCGATTTTCCACGCAGCGAAAGACGGCATTGGCAAGATGTTGACGTGAGCCGGACGAACGTAAAAACCAGCCGTCGTTTGTAATGTCGACCAGGAGATTGGCCCCATTGGTAACGAATCGTCGGACGAGGTCGCCCACCGTATCTTCGAAGCAGATCAGCGGCGCGGCGCGAATGTCCGGATTTGTTAAGCTAAAAACGGTGTGCTCTGTGCCAGCGGCGAAGTCGCCCGGCACCCAGGTGTTCGCGATTGCTGCGAAAAGCGGAAACGAATGCCGGAGTGGAATATATTCGCCAAA
>JAJPJU010000154.1 GCA_021324035.1 Spartobacteria bacterium
GCCAGGTCGGGCGGCAATTTATCGGCTGCGAAATTCTCTACATTCATTTCGACCAAACTAACGAACGGGCAACCGAAATCCGGCTTTTTGTCGCCGCTGCGATCAACAATCACGCCGACGGCGGTGACGATTCCGCCATTTGCGCGGACAATGTCGACCGTCTCTTGAACCCGGCCGCCACGCGTGACCACGTCTTCCGCCACGATAAATTTCTCGCCGCGATTGATGGTGAATCCGCGCCGGAGGACGAGTCTGCCGTCCTCCTTTTCCACGAAGATGTGCCGTTTGCCTAACGATCGTCCGACTTCCTGGCCAACGATGATTCCGCCGAGGGCAGGGGAAATCACTGAATCGCAATCAACTTTGCGCAGTTTGTCCGCCAGCATTTCGCAAACCCGCTCGGCGATATCGGTGTGCGACAGAAGAATTGCGCACTGGAAATATTGCCGGCTGTGCAAACCCGATCGCAGGACGAAATGGCCATCGAGGAGCGCACCGGTTTTTCTGAAAAGAGCGAGCAGATCTTCGCTCATTGTTTTGTAGGGCGTTTCTGTGAAACGCCGTCTACGAATTCGGCGTCTGAGACAGACGCCCTGCAGTTGCGCGGCAACACCATGTTGATTAACCCGACGTGTCGGCGACGCTGCGGTCGGCGTTTCCATCTGCAACCGCGATGACTTCGATTTCGATGCCAACATTCTTTGGCAGGGCCCCGGCCTGGACGGTCGAGCGCGCCGGAGGCGCCTGCTTGAAATAGCTGCCGTAGATTTCGTTCACTGTCTGGAAGTCGCCCATGCTCGCGAGAAAAATCGTTGTCTTCGCAACGTTGTCGTAGTTCAAGCCTTCGGCTTTCAACAAACCGCCGATATTTTCCATCACCCGGCGGGTTTGAACGTCAATGCCGCCGGAAACGACCTGCCCGGTTTTTGGGTCGAGCGGGATCTGTCCGGAGTAAAAAATGATGGATCCGACGCGGACGCCCTGCGAGTACGGTCCGATCGCCGCAGGGGCTTCGCTCGTGGAGATGATTTTCTTCATGCCGCAAACCTAAATGGCCCGCGGCGCGAGAGCAATTATTCTGGCGCGCGAGTTGAAAGAGCAGCAGCTCTTCTCTGGGCGTCCAGTTTGTCGTGAAACTCTTTTTCGAAGTGATTGATAAAACGCCGATACCCGTCCGGATCGATGAATGGATTGGGATTCTCACCCCGCAACAGTTTTTCCCGCTTTTCCAAGAACCAATAGAATGTCCCGTGATCCGATAGAAAAATGTCGCAAGGTAATTTCTTCAGGACGGAGAAGGTTTTTTCGAAATCGGCCGTGATGCCCGGATAGCTTTCCTTGCCAACGAGCTGATAATCGAGCGCGGTTGGGCTGCCGGCGAACACAACATCGTAGGTTTTTCCATTGTCGGAAATTTTCGTTGTCCAAGTGGTGTTTCCCCGGGTGTGGCCGGGAGTCAGGTGCGCCGTCATGATTTGATCGCCAAGTCGCACCGACTCGCCATCGGCAATGATCTGATCGACCTCCACCGGCGGAAAGATGAGGGTATCGCCGAACCGGAAATCATTACGCCCACCACGGCGAAGCGGTTCCGCGTCGCCTGAGCTGGCAATGAGCTTTGCTCCGCTTTTCTTTTTCAGTTCCGCCAGGCCGCCGGCGTGGTCCAAATGAGCATGACTGTTTAATAAAATCTTTACCTCCTCGATCTTGAATCCGAGCTGCGCGATATTTCGTTCGATTTGAGGCGCGGTTTTGACAAAACCACCATCAAGCAAAATGTGGCCTTTCGGCGTCGTGATTAGAAAAGACGAAATTTCGTTTGCGCCAACGTAGTAAAGGTTCCCGGCGATCCGAAAGGGTGGTATCGGCTTGTTCATGGCCCGGCTTTTTTCGTCGGCCTGACCGAAGGCAATGGAATTCAGCACGAGCGATGCGATCAACAGATATGAGTATTTCACGCGATTGATTCGTCTGAGAATTGCTTCTCTTTCACCGTTTTTACGGCCAACTGCCAGAATGACTCAATTTTACATTTTCCGATCGCGTGCGACTCGTTGCGACCCGGCCAATCTCATCGATATTACTCGCTCGCATGGTTAACTGGATTTTAAAGAAGCTTTTCGGCTCGAAAAACCAGCGCGAATTACGGCGCCTGGCGCCGACGGTCCGCCGGGTGAACGAGTTTGACGAGCAGTTTAAGTCGCTCTCGGACGACGCTTTGCGCGCAAAGACTGCGGCCTGGAAGGAGGAGCTGGCGAAAATCACGGAACCGGAGGAACAGTGGCGCCGGCTCGACGAAATTTTGCCCGAGGCATTCGCGGTGGTTAAGAACGCCGCCCGGCGACTGAAGGAGAGGCAGTATAGCTTCACCGTCTGCGACCAGCCGATGACCTGGGACATGGTGCACTTTGATGTGCAGTTGGTCGGAGGAATGGTTTTGCATCGCGGCCGAATCGCCGAAATGGCGACCGGTGAAGGCAAAACTTTGGTCGCGACGTTGCCGCTTTATTTAAATGCGCTGACCGGGCGAGGCGCCCATTTGGTGACAGTGAACGACTACCTCGCGCGACGCGACGCGGAATGGATGGGACAGCTTTACACCTTTCTCGGTCTGACGGTCGGCTGCATTCAACACGATCAAGAGCCTGACGTTCGCCGGCAACAGTATGCCTGCGACATCACTTACGGAACGAATAGCGAGTTCGGATTCGATTATCTCCGCGACAACGGAATGGCGACATCGCGAGAATTGCAGGTCCAGCGCGGTTACCATTTCGCGATCGTCGACGAAGTGGACTCAATCCTGATCGACGAAGCGCGCACGCCGTTGATCATCAGCGGTCCGGCAACGATTTCGACCCATCAATACGACAAATGGAAGCCTTTGATCGAGCAACTCTTTCGCAAACAGACGATGTTATGCAACCGCGTTGCCAGCGAAGCGGCCGAGGCTTTCGAGAAGGGCGAGATCGAGCTTGGCGGACGTTTAATGTTCAAAGTGAAATTAGGGCAGCCGCGCAACAAGCAATTGTTGCGGATGATGGAAGATCCCGACAAGCGGCGCGCAATCGACAAGGCTGAGCTGTCGTTCTTCCAGGACACACGCAAAGAAGAACTCTTTCAGCTCAAGGAAGAGCTGTTTTTTACAATCGACGAGAAATCGAACGATGCCGATTTGTCCGAACAAGGCCGGGATTTTCTGAATCCAGACGACTCAAATGCCTTCGTGCTGCCCGACTTGATCAGCGAGTTCACGGAGATCGATCTCGATACGAGTTTGTCAGACGAAGAAAAGGACAAGAAAAAGACAGAGCGACAGCAGCATAATGACGCGCAAGCGGAACGCATTCACAACATTTCACAGTTGCTGAAGGCGTATTGCGTGTTCGAAAAGGACGTTCAATACGTTGTCGAAGAGAACAAGGTCGTCATCGTCGACGAATTTACCGGCCGTAAAATGCCGGGGCGCCGCTGGAGCGATGGTTTGCATCAGGCCGTCGAAGCGAAGGAAGGCGTGCAGATCGACCGTGAGACGCAGACTCTGGCGACGATCACGATTCAAAATTATTTCCGGCTTTACCAAAAGCTCGCGGGCATGACCGGCACGGCCGAGACCGAAGCAGCGGAGTTTCACGATATTTACAAACTCGATGTAAACGTGATCCCGACCAATCGCCCGGTCGCCCGGCATGATTCCAACGATCGCATTTACAAGACGCGTCGCGAGAAATACAACGCGGTCATCAATGAAATCAAAGAACACCACACCAAACAGCAGCCGGTGCTGGTCGGCACAGTCAGCGTGGAAGCGTCCGAACTACTGAGTCGAATGCTGAAGCGCGAAAAAATCCCGCACAATGTGTTGAACGCGAAGTTTCATATGCAGGAGGCGGAAATCGTCGCGCGCGCGGGCCAGCCGGGAACGGTCACGATTTCAACGAACATGGCCGGCCGCGGGACGGATATTAAACTCGGTCCCGGCGTAGCGCAGATGGGCGGACTTTCAGTTCTTGGAACTGAGCGGCACGAATCGCGCCGGATCGATCGCCAGCTACGAGGTCGTTGTGCGCGTCAGGGCGATCCAGGCGCGTCCCGGTTTTACGTTAGTTTCGAAGACGACCTGATGCGCAACTTCGGCGCGGCGGATCGAATGACGAAAATCATGGAGCGCTTTGGTCTCGAAGAAGGCCAGGAGCTCGAACATCGGTGGCTGAACAAGTCGGTCGAGACGGCGCAGAAGCGCGTCGAACAACGCAATTATCTGATCCGGAAACGCACCCTCGATTTCGACGACGTTATGAACATGCAGCGCGAGGTGATTTACACGTGGCGAAATGAAGTCATCGACACTGAAGATCCGCGCTCGGAGATCTTTGAGGTCATCGACGAAGCAGTGCCGAACAAGGTCAAAGAATATCTGGACGGCGAGGAGCCGAACTACTCCGGCTTGCTCAACTGGGTGAACGTCACGTTTCCGGTCGGTCTAAATAAAGAGCGCGCGCAATTTGAAACGCGGGACGTCGACGAAAACGCGAAGTTCCTGATCGAGAAAATCAAGGACGCGTATCAGCGGAAATCGAATCACGAGGAGCCGAGCGCGGTCAAGAGTCTGGAGCGTTACATCATCCTGAACGCGATTGATCGGCTGTGGCAGGAACATCTTTATGCGATGGACGCGTTGCGGGAAGGCGTTTATCTCCGCGGCTACGCCCAAAAGGATCCTCTGGTCGAATATAAGACAGAAGCCTACGACATGTTCGTCGAGTTGATGGCGAACATTAAGAACGAAGTGCTTCATAATCTTTTCCGCAGCACCACCAACCTCCGCGCGTTCGAAGATTTCCTTGGCAGTTTGCCTCAGTTCTTACTCCGCGAAGATGCGCCAAGCTCGCCCGCCGCCGGCTCCGATATCCCTCCGAGCCGGGCACGACAACCGAAGCCGGTCGGAGAAAATGGCGATGGCGAAGTAGCGCTCGATCTGCCGGTCCGGCGAAACGTTCCTAAAGTTGGCCGGAACGAACCCTGCCCCTGTGGTAGCGGTAAAAAATACAAAAATTGTTGCGGCCGGACGGCCTGAGCCGTTTCGTTTCGAAATTGACGAACGCATCTACTTTGCAAATTGTTTGGACCTGACATGTTGACAACGCTTTCACGACAAATCATTGCCCTTCTGCTGGTGGCGGCTTTTCTCCCGGCTTGCACAAGTCACCCAACAATCCGCGAGTATAACACTGACACGTCCGGACACGTTGCAGTTAAGAACGTGAGTGAGGACGTCTACTGGAAGGAACGGGTCAATGAACGAATCGCGGCGGAGATCGCTCACGAGAAACCCGAAGCCGGGTATGACACGTGGCAGAATTACTGGCGTTGGTGGTACAGCGTGCTGCGCCGGAAAAAGAAACCGGCGTTCAAGTCGCAGGAATTCAAGACGTCGGAAGACATGGTCAATTATATCAAAGAACAACGCCGGGCCAAAGGTTTGCCGACTTACGAAGACGCAGCCAGAGACCAGAGGTCAGAAGTCAAAGCTCCGGAGTCAGAAGTCGAAACGACTACGCATTAGTGGGCACCGAAAGCTGGCAGGTGTGAATCGGGCCGGCCGGGGTGAGTAGACTGCAATAAAGATGGAACGCCTCCACCCGAAACATTCCCGCGTCGAATTCAGTATTGGATTTTAGAAACTTTCGGAGGTCGCCGCCCGGCACACCACGGCAGCGCCCGAGTGTGATGTGCGGATGCCATGGGCGCAATTCGGGTTCGATGCCCACAGCCAGCGCCGCTTCCTGCACGCGTTTGTGCAGTTGAAACAGATGCGGATGACCCGCCCCGACGCCGATCCAGATTATTTTCGCGATTCCTTTGGGCGGAAATGTTCCGACGCCTTCGACTGGAAGAAAGAATGGGCGAAACTCAATCGCGCCGAGTTTTTCACGCAGGGCCGGCTCCACTTCTTCCCGAACTTCGGGGAAAAAACCGAGTGTGAGATGCATTTGATCGCCGGCCGTCCATCGAACGCCGCGAAGATGTGGATCCAGCGACACCAAAATTTCCCGGACCGATTTCGGCGGATCGATGGCAACGAACAACCGGCTTAATTTCACTTTCCGGCGCCAATGGCGAGTCCGCTGCGGGCTTCGTTACCGGCCTCGCTCACTTGTGTCGGAAGCGAGCGATTAAAAGTCTGCATGATGCGGCCCATCAAATTGGGAAAAATCGCGTTGGCCACGATGATCAAATAAGCGGTAACGGGCATGACCAGGTTGGGTTTGCCTCGACGGCAGGCGTTGAGAATTTTCCGAGCGGCCCGCTCAACCGAGATCGATGCGAACGGAAGTTTGTTGGCGACTTTGAACCAGCGGAATTCAGCAGCATGATCGCCCTTAAATTTTGCATGAACTTCCGAGCCGGTCCGCATCATTCCAGGCGTGACGGTTGTGACGTAGATTTTGTCCCGGGCGAGTTCAGCGCGAATTGAATCCGAAAATCCCGCGAGGGCGAACTTGCTGGCGGAGTAGGGCGCCATGTGCGGCACGGCGAACCGTCCGCCAATTGAAGAGATGTTGACGATTCGCCCACCTCCTTTCGCGCGCATATGCGGAGCGATCAACCAATACAAAATGAACGGCGCCCAAAAATGAACGCGCATGGCCTGGTCGAAATCCTTGAACTGCATATGAGCAAGCGGACCGACCTCAATGATGCCGGCGTTGTTAATGAGAATGTCGATTCTGCCGAAACGTTGCAGGGTTTGCTGGACAGCTGATTGAATCTGGGCCGTCTCCGTCA
>JAJPJU010000059.1 GCA_021324035.1 Spartobacteria bacterium
ATGAACGTGCCGGCAAACGTGACCCGGGCCGCTGGAGACGTGCACGCGCTGGGTAATCCGCATTTTTGCGTCGACCCCATCATCGCCAAAGCGATCGGGCAACACCTTGCCCAGTCGTTCGCGGCGCTTGATCCACCGAACGCGGCCTTCTACGACGGCAATTCCAAAAAGTTCGAAGCCACGATTAACGCCAAGCTCCAGGAATGGGGCACCGCCATGTTGCCGTTCAAAGATCAACACGTGGTCGCCTATCACGATTCGTGGCCGTACTTCGCCCATCGTTTTGGGATCAACATCGATATTTTTCTCGAACCCAAACCTGGAATTCCACCTTCGCCGTCGCATTTGACGGAAGTGATCGCGCAAATGAAAGCGCAGCACGTCAAAGCGGTGATCGTCGAACCGTATCACGATCGCCGGATCGCGGAGAAAGTGGCCAGCGCGACCGGAGCGAAGGTTGTCGAATTCGCCCAATTTCCTGGCGGAATTCCGGGGACGGATACGTACGTGAAGCTGATCGATAAACTCATATCGACTCTGGCTGACGCATTGAAGTAAGCCTATGTCTGACCTCCGATCTCTGACATCTGACCTCTAATTATGTGGGAAGTCATGTTTTGGCCGATCATGGCCTGCGTTCTTTTGCCCTGGCTTCTGGTTTATCTCGGCCTCCACGTCGTCCAACGGGGAATCATTTTCATCGACATCGCCATGGCTCAGATGGCATCGCTCGGAATCTGCCTGGCCGTGTTGCTCCATCTCGATCTTGAAAGTTGGACCACGTTTGGGATCGCGCTCGTCTTCACTTTGGTCGGCGCATCGGTTTTCTCGGTGACGGGAAAGCGCGCGAGCCAAATTCCACAGGAAGCTGTAATCGGAATTTCCTACGTTGTTGCCGCAGCCGCCGCGGTGCTGCTGCTGAGTCGCGCAGCGGAAGGCGACGAGCAAATCAAAAACATGCTCGTCGGCAACATTCTTCTGGTCACGCCACGCGACGTTTGGGAACGCTTCGCGCTCTTCGCCGCAGTCGGCATCTTTCATTTCGCCTTTCGGAGAAATATTCTGCTCGTTTCGTTCGATCGCGATAGCGCTTATCAAAAAGGGCTGCGGGTCCGCTGGTGGGATTTTCTTTTTTACGCGCTGTTCGGCGTGGTGGTGACCAGCTTTGTTCGAATCGCGGGCGTTCTTCTCATTTTTAGTTATCTGATTGTGCCGGCGGTTTGTGGAATCAACCTCGCGCGACGAATTGGCAGCCGCCTGCTGATTGGGTGGATCGTCGCGCTCATCGGCGGGGTGGCCGGCTTGTTTTTCTCCTACTGGTGGGACTTGCCGTCAGGCGCAGCCATCGTCTGCACTTTTGGCGCGCTTTTGATCTTAATTTCATTTATTGGCCTGTGGCGCCGCCGCCTTATCTTTAATGAATGAGGACGGGACGCCGACGTGAATGATGTCGTTTTTATAACCCTGCTGACGACGGGATTTGTGGTCGGGTTTCTGCACGCTGTGATTCCGACCCATTGGCTGCCGTTTGTGGTTGCCGCTCGCGCCCAACATTGGAGCAGAACGAAAACTCTCACCATCACCGGTTTCGCCGGAACGGGTCATACTTTGTTTACGACCGCTCTGGGAGTCCTGGTGGTGTGGGGCGGGATGAAAATTAACAGCCGAATTGGCACTGCGTTTCCCTACCTGGCCGGTGGTGCGCTGATCGCGCTGGGAATTTTTTATTTAATTCGCCAGATCAGAGGTGGGCACGGTCACGTGCATTTGTTCGGAGGCCATTCGCACCACGAACATACCCACGAACACGACCACCCTCATGAACATCACCATGATAATGTCGATGAAACCATCGAGGAGGAAGAACGCGAGATCGAACAGGATTGGTCCCGACAAAGGTCGGATTGGGCGGCGATACTCGGTTTGCTCGCTCTGCTGACATTCTCTCCTTGTGAAGCCTTCCTGCCGGTATTCCTGACCGGAGCTAAATATGGCTGGCTCGGTTTTGCGTTGCTAAGCACTGTCCTGGCAGTCGCAACCGTCGCAGGCATGATCACATTCACCTGGCTCACTTTGCTCGGCCTTCAACATTTACGTTTTAGGATCCTGGAAAAATACGAGCCGTTGATTGTTAGCGCAGTTTTCTGCGCGCTTGGAATTCTTGTGATTATATTTGAGCGCTAATCGCATGGCTCACGATCATTCGCATTCCCATTCGGCCCCTGCCCACAGTTTCAACGCCGCGTTCGCGATCGGCATCGCGCTCAATACAACTTACGTCTTGTTTGAGGTTATCTTCGGGCTGCTCGGACATTCGCTCGCGTTACTGGCCGACGCCGGTCACAACTTAAGCGACGTTCTCGGCTTGTTGCTGGCCTGGGGCGCGAGCGCCATGGCGAAAAGCGCGCCGACCAAGAGAAGAACTTATGGACTTCGCGGCAGCTCGATTCTGGCCGCTTTGTTCAACGCGATCTTTTTGCTGATATCGGTCGGGGCCATTGTCTGGGAAGCGCTGCGCCGATTCAAAGCTCCGGCGGACGTCGCCGCCACCACTGTGATTTGGGTTTCATTGCTCGGAATCGCGATCAATACGGCTACCGCGCTCATGTTCATGTCCGGCCGCGAACGTGATCTCAATATTCGCGGCGCCTTTTTGCATATGGCTGCTGACGCCGCAATTTCCGCCGGCGTTGTCATTGCCGGCTTTGCCATTCTCTGGACCGGACGGACATGGATCGACCCGGTAATGAGCTTGTTGATCTCGGCGATAATAATTTGGGGCACGTGGGATTTGCTGCGCGAATCTACAAATCTTGCTTTGCAGGCGGTTCCAAAAAATATCCAGCCGGAGAAAGTGGAGCGGTATCTCGAGCAGCTACCCGGCGTGGCCAAAGTCCATGATTTGCACATCTGGGCGATGAGTACCACCGAAACCGCCTTGACCGTGCATTTGGTGAAGCCTGACGGAGCCATCGACGATGAATTTTTGGCTCAAGTCTGCGAAGATCTGCAACACGACTTCCAGATTGGCCACGTGACGATTCAGCTGGAATGTGGAAGCGGCGCTCATGCGTGCAGGCAGGAACCGGATCACGCAGTTTAGTTTTAGCTCTGCGCCACACTCACCCGGCGGTTCTCCGAACCGCCATGGCGATTGAGGTCAATCGCCGCTACCTAGCTCAGCCTAATCTTATCGCTCGGCGTTGGGTCGTTTATTCCGCACCCTGCCAGCGGTCGCCTCACAGCAAAATTCTTTGATTTCAGTCGAGTGCCGTTGTAATCGGTTTTCGTGGCAAATTTTTCCCTTCTCCCCCTGACTCTGGCGGTCGCAGCCGGTCTTATTTTCTCTGCGCCAGCAAAAGCCCAGAACTCAAACGTCACCAACCCATATTCGAACCCGAATGGTGGGGCGGCGGATCCGTTTTCGGGAGCGCCCGGTATGGGCGCCGGATCAACTTCCCATCCGGGCAAGTCATCCGGTTCAGACAGCTCGGAAGGAGATAGTTCAGATGTCGACGATCCGACTCTGTATCGCATGAAAACCAAAGACAGCGTCGCTTCGGGCGCGATGTCGAGGGACGACGGCGAACTCACCCGCAGACTGAAGAAGCCCGAGAAAGTGCTTAATGTTGAATCGACAAAGCAACTTCCGACCAGCAAGCCCGATCCAAAGTTCGAGGGCAGCCTTCTTCAGTCGAGTGTAGGTTCGATCCGGGACGTTGGTGCGAAAACACATCTCGAACTCCAAACAAAGGGCGATGGCAGTGAGACCGAAAATGCCGAACCCCCGATAAAAGACGAAGGCGAAGCGCGATTCAAAGCCCGGCGGTTGATGTTGAATCCTTCAACGGAGGAGCAAACCAAAAAGACAGAGTCGCCTCGAACAAAAGCGGATTCGTCGTCATCGCCAAGCCCGTCTCCGAGCGCCTCAGTAACTCCGTCCAGCCGACGCTAATCGCGTTTCGGTTTCAGTAGCGGAAACAAAACCACGTCGCGGATTGATTCCGCTCCGGTTAACATCATCGCCAGGCGATCGATTCCCAGCCCAAGCCCGCCGGCCGGGGGCATTCCATGCTCCAACGCCAACAGAAAATCTTCGTCAATCTTCTGGGTTTCTTCACCGGCTTGTTCGAGCAAACGCTGCCGTTGCACATCCGGATCGGTGAGCTCGGTGTAGCCGGGCGACATTTCCACCCCATTAATAATGAGCTCATAAACATCGACCAGCGCCGGATCGGTCTGATTTTGCCGCGCCAGCGGAACCAGCTCCTTCGGACAATGCGTCACAAACAACGGATCGAACGTTTTTTCCTCCACCAATTTTTCGAAGACGTGTTGAGTCACTTCGAAATCGACGGCCTGCGGAATAATTTCCAGTTTCAATTCCCGCGTCGCCCGGTCGCGGCGTTGCTCGCTCGAAATCTCAAACCAATCCTTGCCGGCGACGCCCCGCACCAGATCGGCGTAACGCGCGCGTTTCCACGGCCGTTGAAGATTAATTGTCCTCGTCACTTTGCCGTCGGCATCGCGATGTTCGATTTTCAATGATCCGCAAATTTTTTCGGCCAGGTGGCAGATCAACTCCTCCATCAGATCGGCCATTTTTTCGAAATTGGCGTAGGCCTGGTAAATCTCGAGCATGGTGAACTCCGGATTGTGCTTGCGGGAAATACCTTCGTTCCGGAAATTTCGGTTGAGCTCGAAGACCTTGTTGAATCCGCCAACCAGCAATCGCTTGAGATAAAGTTCGGGCGCGATTCGCATATAAAGATCGAGGCCAAGCGCTTTGTGATGGGTGCTGAACGGTTGCGCAGCTGCGCCACCCGCAACGGTCTGCAGCATTGGCGTTTCCACCTCGAGAAAACCGCGATCTTCCAGGAACCTCCGGATCTCGCGGACCATCGCGATTCGTTTTCGAAATGTGTCGCGCGATTGTTCGTTCGCGACGAGGTCGACGTAGCGCTGACGATAACGGGCTTCGACGTCCTGCAGGCCGTGCCATTTTTCCGGAGGAGGCCGAAGCGATTTGGACAGCACTTCGAATTTGTGGGCCTTCAACGTCGGTTCGCCGGTCTTGGTAACGAAGCAGGTGCCTTCGACTCCGATGAAATCGCCGAGGTCCAGCAGCTTGAAGATTTCCATCCGCTCCGCGCCGATTTCCTTATCCTGGAAATAGATCTGAATGCGTCCGGTTGCGTCCCGAATATCCACGAAATGGCTTTTGCCCATGTCGCGATGGGCCGTGATCCGCCCGGCCGCACGAAATGTTTCGCCTTCCTTGAATTTTTCCCGGATCTCGCCGATCGAGCCTGACGTTTCGAACGCGTTGCCGAACGGCTCGACGCCTTTCTTGCGCAGCGCCTCCAATTTCTCCCGGCGCTGCGCGATTAGTTCATTCTCTGGCTCCGTCATCGCGGCTACGGAACGCTCTGTTCCTCTGTTCCGCAAGTTGCCAGTCGAACGCCGCCGGGCAGGCGGTTCGACTTAATTTTGTCGCGGAAGGCGGCTCATTCTGGCAATCTTTTGTTCGACAAAGTCGATTATGGCACCTGAACTTCCGAGAACAGCCTCAAGCCGGGACGGTCCGGTGGTCCAGCAGTTCTCGGTTTTTTTGCCGAACAAGGTGGGTGCGATGCTCGATGTCGTAAAACTGCTGAACGCGCACGAGTATCACATCATCGCGATGAGCGTGTCCGAATCGACCGACTCGGCCATTGCTCGACTGGTGGTGAGCGATCCCGC
>JAJPJU010000012.1 GCA_021324035.1 Spartobacteria bacterium
AAATACCGAATCAACTCTTCGCAACAATCGAGCTGCGCGCGCGTCGGTTGATCGCGATTGAAATCGCCGACCAGGCAAATCCCTAAAGCGATGTTGTTCAAGTAATCGCTGTGAACGTGACCTCCGTTGATTTGCCGACGCCAACGGTCGCCTATTTCAACCTGCCCATTCCCGGTCGATGTGCCATTCCCGATCACGAAATGGTAGGCAAGTCCGTTTTGCATCCGGCGAAAATGACGATGGTAATAGTCGAAGGCGGCTGCGTTTCCCTGACGGGTCCCGCTGTTGTGCACCACGATGTATTGCCACCGGCCCCGCGCCACCGGTGCGCGATCGATTTGATTCCGGATCGAGGCGGTTAAGTAACGATAACCCGCACCGCTGCCGGCGCTGCTGCCTCCGCCGCCAAACAATCGCGCCCAAAAACCTTTCGGCTTTTCATAACCGTACTTTTCAATCGTCAGTTGCTCCGGTTCCTGGACCGGATTCGCCAGTGCCGATTTTGCCCTCAGGACCGGAGATGGCGGAGCGGCGGGACTCGGAACCGCGATGGCGCGTGGCGCGGTTGCGTTTTCTCGCGGCTGAGGAGTTTCCGGCGGCTTTGCTACACTTTTTTTCTTCTTCGGCGCAGGCGATTTCTCGGCTATCGCCGATTTCTTTTTCTTTTTTCCTTTGGGTGACGGTTCCTTCGTCGACGATTTTTTGGGCGCCGGTTTAGCGCTTGGTTCCGGCGTTTCGCTCGGTGTGGGGGACGCTTCAGATTCTTTCGAGGGAGACTTTTTCTTCTTTGGCTTGGGCGAGGGCGAAGGAGATTTCTTCTTTTTGGCCGCCGAGTTTTTCGGTTTCGGGCTTGGAGTCGGAGATTCGCCCGCCGAATTTACGGCGTGCGCTCTGCGGATTGGCGTTGTCTTTTCATCCGTCTGTTCGGCGTGAAGGACAAAACTTCCAATGATCGCGCTGAGCGCGAGAAAACTCCAAACGCCGGACCGTCCCACTGCTGCGCAGCGTAACAGACTGTTTCGCGCGATCAACTCGCGAACGCTTTCACATTTCAACCGATCAACGCACGCGACTAGGCCGGTTGCGCTGCCACTTCCGCGGTTTCAAGTTTGCCTTGACGCTCGCGCTCGCGCCGAAGGATGGCGTTTAATTTCCCGCCCAGCAGCAGAAACAAACAGGTCAGATACATCCAGGTGAGCAAGATAATGATCGATGCGAGCGCCAGGTAGGTCGCGTCGTAGCGGCTGTAACGCGCGACATAGATTTGAAACAACTTCGTCACGGTGATCCAGCCGATCGAGAAAAAGATGGCACCGGGAAGAGCTTGTCGAATCGTGAGATAATTTTCCGGCGTCAGGAGATAGAGGACGAGGGCGAGCCCGATTAACGATATCAGGGTGAGCGGCAGGTTCAGGTAAGTGATCCAAACCTGCAATGGAAACTTCAATTGAAAATTCACTTCGGCGACTCCGGCCAGCGTTTCGCCGAACACGACAGCGTTGAAGCAGATCAGGATAACGATTCCGAACCAAAACAGGAGCAGGAACGAAATGATGTATTTCGACCACCAATTGCGCAGCTCCTTCACGCCGTAGGTATGGCTAAGCGACCGCGACACCGTGGCAATGAACATCGTGCCCAAATAGATCCCAAGAAAGATGCCGGCATTCGCCAGCCAACCATTTGCGCCCGTAGTGACCACGTTCGCGACTGCCAGATCGAGGATTTCCTGCACTTTTGCATCCGGCGGCAAAAAGCTTTGCACCACAGCGAACATGCCGTGGAGTTTCGCGGGATCTGTTCCGAACAAGCCGAGCAAGTGCCAGAAAAAGAGCAGAACAAATGGAACGGCAAACACGAGCTGGTAAGCCATCTGGGACGCGAGACCGGTAGTATTATCGGTGGCCGTTTCCCAGATTAGCCGGCGAAAAATTCGCCAGGTTCCGCTCAAAAACTTCACGCGGACAAGTTTACTTTGCCGACCGGAAATATCCATTAAAGTTCCGCGCGCGCCGGCCAGCTTGATTCACGATCTTATATGGCTAAAAAAGTCCTGATTCTCACTGCCGGTTTCGGTGAAGGACACAACAGCGCCGCGCGCGGCATTCGGGCCGGCCTCGCTCGAGTCGCCCCGCAGGTGGAGGTCGAACTCCGCGATTTGTTTCCGGAAACATTCGGCGTCTTCAATGAAGTTGTCCGGCGCGCTTACGTTGGGCTGATCAACCGCTGGCCGCGATCGTGGCGGTATGTTTACGATTGGCTGGATCGCAAAAAAGATTTCGATCAGCGCTTCCAAAAGTTCCGCGGCCTAAAAAAGAATCTCGGCCGTTTGCTTGATCGTTTCCAGCCTGATGTCGTGGTGTCGACCTTCCCACCCTATCCGTATTTCTTGCAGCAAATCCTGGGCAACGATCGGCGTTGCAAAAATATCGCTGTCGTCACCGATTCCATCACCATCAATGCGATCTGGTATCACGCGCCGGCGGATTACTTTCTCGTCGCCAACGAACAAAGTGCGGCTGTTGTTCGCCAGGGCGGCGTTCCAGAAGCGAAGGTCAGAACTTTTGGCTTTCCAGTCAGTCCTCGTTTCGTGGATTTCAGCAAGGACCGGCCGCTACCAACCCAAACCGGTCCGCGCGTCCTCTACGTCATTAACGCCGGCACAAGTCGCGCGCCAGATCTCGTTCGCAAACTTCTACAACTCAATGTTCAACTGACAGTCACAGTCGGCCGAAACGAAAATCTCCGGCGCAAAGTTGAATCCGCTGCGGACGGTCGAAAAATTGAAATCTTTGGCTGGACTGACGAGATGCCGCGGCTGCTTTGTGAAAATCACGTCCTGATCGGCAAAGCCGGTGGTGCAACGGTCCAGGAGACGATTGCGGCAGCCTGTCCAATGATTATCAATCACGTGGTCTCGGGCCAGGAAGAGGGCAACGCCCAATTGATCGTGGAGACGAATTCCGGCGTCATTGCGCTTTCAAATGACGAAGTGGTCGCGCAAGTTCAGCGCGCGTTTACGGACAATGCCAGACAATGGAGCGAATGGTCGACAAACATTAATAAGATCAGTCGGCCGCGCGCCTCTCTCGACATCGCTGAATTTTTGTTGTCGATCTAAGCGCGATAAACTTCGTTTCCCGCGACAAACGTCCGAGCCACCTCGAGTTCCGGCGAAATCACGACGAGGTCTGCCACGCCACCGATTTTCAATTGTCCTTTGTTAGCTAAACCAATCGCGAACGCCGGCGTATCGGTAGCCATCACGATCGCTTCATGCAACGGCACGCCAACTTTGGTTACCATGGTGCGAACGAGATCGATCATACGAGATGCGCTGCCTGCGAGCGCAGAACGATCGGCCAGCAAACAAACACCGGCTTCAGTGATGCACTTGGTGCCGTAAAGAGAAAACTTCGAACCGTCAGGCAGTCCGGCGCCCGCTGTCGCGTCCGTAACCAGGCAGATGCCGCGCGGCCCTTTGGCGCGGTAGAGCATACTCATCAATGTTGGCGAAACGTGATGACCGTCAGCAATGAGCTCGCAAATGATCTCGGGTTCACTCATTGCAAATTCGAGCAGACCCGCCACGCGATCGATTCCGCGGCGCCGCGTGGTCGACATGCAGTTAAACGTGTGCGTCACACTTCGCATTCCGTGTTCGAACGCCGCCCGCGCATCGTCTTCCCAGGCATC
>JAJPJU010000210.1 GCA_021324035.1 Spartobacteria bacterium
CGGCGCCATTACGCGTGATCGTTTCCAACGAAGGCAACATCGGCAGTGGGTTGAAGATTTTTCAATGGCAACTTTCGCGGGTGCTGATTTTTTCCACCGAACGAATGCCAGAGACAGTGCAGGCGGCATTGTCAGACAAGGCGACCCTGCACTTGAGCAAAGACCCCATGGTCGACCTGGAGGAAATGCTGCGCATTTTAAGGCGGGACTACAAAGTCCGACGGGTCGCCTGCGAAGGCGGGCCAACCCTCTTTCGCTCAATGCTCGAACATGGATTGATCGACGAGCTCAGCCTCACAATTGCGCCTTATTTGTTTGGCGGAGCCGGCGCGCCGACGCTCACCGGCCTCAGCCCGGAGTTTCTTGGGGCAAGCGTGCAATGTGTCATGAAAGATATGCGCGTTGTCGGTGATGAATGTTTTCTAACCTACCGGATTAAATCTCGCTTGTAGGGCGTCTGTGCCAGACGCCGGCGTTTCACAGAAACGCCCTACAATTCTTCTTTTCGTCGCGGCCGCTGCACTAATTCTCCACCGCAGTTTGGACAAACGAGCTTCATTTGCTTCGCGCAATTGTCACAAAACGTGCACTCGTAACTGCAAATAAGGGCTTCACCGTCAGCAGTCAGCTGCGTTCCGCATTTTTCGCATTCTTTTTTCATTTCCAGCGGCATCGGTTTCAGACCAGTGTAAGCGGATTCCGCGCAACTGAAATGCACAAAGCGAATTCAATCATCATGCGCGCGCCGAAGAACTCGATCTTCGAAACGGCGGCGAATTTGGAGCTGTGGCCGAAAATTCTGCCGCACTATCGCTACATACATTACCTCGAGCGCGGCCAAAACCGAAACATCGTGGTCATGGCCGCGCGGCGGTCCGGCATTCCGATCAAATGGACTTCCGAAGAAATCATCGATCGTGACCGGTGCGAGATTCATTTCAATCATTTGAAAGCATTCACCAAAGGCATGCACGTTGTCTGGACGTTCACCGAGGTGCCAGAGGGCGTTCGGGTTGAGATTCTGCACGAACTTAACTTTCGAGTTCCAATGCTCGCGCCGCTTGCGGAGCCAATCATCGGGGGGTTTTTTATCGGCAACGTTGCCAACAAGACGCTGCGTTGCATGAAAAAATATCTGGAATCCACCACGAAGAACACGAAGGTCACGAAGTAATGCCGATCTCGAAAATCGAAACCCAGCTTCGTGGTCTTCGTGGTTAAATAAATGAGACGACGTGTTGTCATTACAGGTCTCGGTCCGATCACCTGCATTGGCAAAGGTGTTGAGGGGTTTTGGAACGGAATTCGCGCTGAAAAGACCGGCATTACCAAGATAGAGAACCTCGACGTCAGTCAGTTTGGCGTTCGTGTCGCCGGCCAAATTAACGACTGGGATCCTGAACAATTTTTTCCGACTCATCGATTAAAGCGGCTCGATCGTTACGCGCAGTTCTCGGTTGCATCCGCCAAGCTCGCACTCGATGACGCGGGAATTGAATACGGGCACGACAAACCAAACGATCGAATCGGAGTCAGCTTCGGAACCGCGCTTGGAGGCGTTTGCAAAGCCGAAGAGCAATACATTCGCTTCTTGAAAAAAGGCGCGCGCGGAGTTCAGCCGACGCTGGCGGTGCAAGTCTTTGGCGGCTCCGCCCATTCCAACGTTGCGATCGATTTCGGGTTTCGCGGGGTCGGGACAACGAATTCCAATAGTTGCGCCAGCGGAACCGTGTCAGTGGGCGAAGGGCTTCGTTACATTCGGGACAACTTCGCCGATATCGTCGTTGCCGGCGGAGCGGAGGCGCCCTTAACAACCATCACGATTGGCGCATTCGACATCATTAAAACAATGAGTCGCAACCCGGATCCGCAATTCGCATCCCGGCCATTCGACAAATCGCGCGATGGATTCGTCATGGGCGAAGGCGCGGCATCGCTTGTTCTGGAAGAATTGGAGCACGCGCGGGCCCGCGGCGCGAAGATTTACGCGGAAGTTCTCGGATACAGTCTGAACAACGACGCCTTTCATATGACCACGCCGTTGCCAACCGGGGATTCCTGCATTCGGGCAATGCGAGACGCCCTTGCCGATGCGCAGGTGTCACCGGAGCAAATTGACTACGTGAATGCGCATGCGAGTTCGACGCAGTTGAATGACAGCGCCGAAACAATGTCGATCAAGGCCGCTTTGGGTGAACGCGCCGGCAAAATTCCGGTGAGCGGAACGAAAGGTTACACCGCGCATCCACTGGGAGCGACCGGCGCGATCGAAGCGTGCATCTGCGCGCTCGCATTGGATCGCCAATGGGTGCCGCCAACGATCAATTATCAGAATCCAGATCCGAGCTGCGATCTCGACCTTGTTCCCAATCACGGTCGCTCAGCCGAATTGAATTACGTGATGAGCAATTCGTTCGGCTTCGGCGGAATCAACGCAAGCATCGTGCTCGGCCGTGTCAGGTAACGGCGGCTCACCGCGCCGCCATGGCGATTGAGGTCAATCGCCGCTACCTCAGCAGATCAATCTGTGACTCGTTAGGCGCTACAAATTATTGCCAGTTTAGTTCCCGAGCGCCCAAAATCCCTGTTTACCAGGCACGTTGCCGGACGCGCTCGTCGCCTTCACCGCATAGAGTCCTTCGGTAAGCGTGATCGACGCGCTGTTATTGGTCGTGCTCGAGCCGCCGGCTGGAATCACGCAGGTAGCAGAAGGTCCGCTTCCAACGGGGTTGCCGGAACTGTCGAAGACTTGGAAAGTGAGCGCGGAAGATGTTGTGCCGCCGGTGATCCTGGCATGGAAAACAGTCAGGGTAACCGTGCGAGAAACAAAAAAGAATGAACTCGCTTCGTTAGCCGCGCCTTTAGCGCCGGTAGCTGTGGCGTCGACCGATTGGCCATTGCCAATCCAGACTGCGGGATGGCCATCCAAATTGTTGCCTGACCAGGCATTCAGCAAAGTAACACCGGCAGGTCCAACGGGTCCTGTTTCTCCGGCTGGTCCAATCGGTCCGGTGGGTCCTGGGTCACCGGCTGCTCCCTGAGGACCTTGTGGTCCAGTGGCGCCGGCAGGTCCAGTCAGTCCTTGCGATCCAGTTGCTCCTGTTGGTCCCGGAGGGCCTTGTGCTCCAGTGGCGCCGGCAGGTCCAGTCAGTCCTTGCGGTCCAGTTGATCCGGTTGGTCCCTGAGTGCCTTGTGCTCCAGTGGCGCCGGCAGGTCCAGTTAGTCCTTGCGCTCCAGTTGCTCCGGTTGGTCCCGAAGGGCCTTGTGCTCCAGTGGCGCCGGCAGGTCCAGTTAGTCCTTGCGGTCCCGTTGCTCCGGTTGGTCCCTCAGCGCCTTGTGCTCCAGTGGCGCCGGCAGGTCC
>JAJPJU010000312.1 GCA_021324035.1 Spartobacteria bacterium
CGATTTGCCGGTCATCCGGTCCATCATCAGATGGACTTCGTTAACGGTTCCGTGTTTTTCGAACAAATCCTGAAGATCGTTCTCGGTGGTCTCAAAAGAGAGATTACCTACGTACAGTTTCATTGGGTTTTAAATTTGGAAAAACTACCGAGCTACAGAGCCGTTCCCGTTAATCGGGTTTCAAACCACCAATGAGCGACGCTCACCTGACGATCTACCGTGCCGTGAAGTAAACAGCGTAATCCAATAAGCGCCTAGCATCGCCCGGATCTGTCCCAAGCGCAAATCGGCGTCACTTATGCCGCGCGAGAATCAACAGGCCACGCTCGGCCTGCCACCAATAACCAAAGGCGAACCCGAGTTCCGGCGGGGGCGGGTTCCGGTGATAAATTTCGGCCAGCGCAGTCTGATCGTACTTTCCGAATTTTTCGCCGTGCGGAATGAAGCGTCCGTAAAAGTCGAGTTGCCAGTTTTTCCCGAATGCGCGCAACGGGATTCCTGAATCGTCCTGCACGATGCAGCTACTGTGACCGAGCAGAAAATCCCGAACCCCTGAAAAACCTTCACCGTGCATTAAATAAGACGCGGCTTTGATCAAACTTACGCCCGGGGCGCGCGCGGCGCACCAGCGCAGAAAAGCGCTGTTGCCGCCGGAAAGATCAGTTTTGAAATAATACAGCGTTTGGGTCCGGCCGCTGTGACTGAAAGTTATCTTAACTCCGTCGGCCGGGCTGTGGACGAACGTCGTATCGAGAATGGTGCAATCGAGACGCGCCAGAAACACATACAAAATCGGAACCGTTCCAGTGAGAGTGCTTCGGCCCAACGACGCTTTCATTTCCTCGGTCACGAAATAATGCGTGACCAGCAGCGTAGTCATGGAATTGCGCAGCGCTCCCAGGTTTGCATCCAACGTGTCCACGTTCATTCGGGACACATCCGGTATCTGACCAACCGGTTCGAGCCCCGCCAAAATGTATGTGCTGGCATTCGGAAAAAATGTGTAGGCGTAAAGAAAATCCGGTCCGCTGAACATGTAATACATTGTGCCGCCGTAGTGATAGCACTCCGGAGCGTGCGAACCCATCCAGGTGGCGATCGGACCGAGCTGGAAATATTCTTTCGTCTGCCAGGCTTTATCCATTGCCGCAGCATGACCTTTCCAACGCGAATCCTGGGTCAACGCCGCCAGAGAACCGTTTACCGGCAAGCCTGCAAGCAAACGGGCGGTGTCATCGAGGCTGGCCCCTTGTCCGAAAACCGATCCACCAAGCGTCCCCAAGATCGACGCCGTTACCAACATTTGAAGAGCCCGGAGGGATTTCATCGCGGTGCTTTTGCCAAATCGGCGGGCGCCCTGCAAGGCGTTATCCCCAGCGGCGTGTAACAGCCACATACATCGCACGTGCGAGTTGTCACATTGCTGACACCGATTACTGCGAGGGAGCACGAAACCAGAAATTTCGAAGCGCGCCCCTTGCGAACCATCGGCTTGACCCTTTGACGGCAGCGTCCGTACGTCAAATCACCGGAATCGGACTGGCCGATCCCGGTGATTATCAGATTCGTTCTTGCCTAACGAATTAA
Organism: Spartobacteria bacterium; assembly: GCA_021324035.1. Taxonomy (GTDB): domain Bacteria; phylum Verrucomicrobiota; class Verrucomicrobiia; order Chthoniobacterales; family UBA10450; genus AV40. The sequence goes on from JAJPJU010000312.1 coordinate 1,588, forward strand.
AACTTAAACATCAGCCCGAAGCTGAAATTGTGCTCGCGAAGCTCGGCGCGGCTGTGCGTCGAGAAAGTGTCGAACGGAAAACTGCCAGGTGAATCAAAGCTGACCGATCCCAAATCGATGAATTCATACTGGCCGCGGATGCTCCAGTGCGCGGACAAGGCGTATTGCAAACCGCCGCCGACGTACCAGCCAAAGTTGTCGTTCGATTCTTCGTCTCCCGACCGGTAGAAACCCGCTCCGGACGTGTTCACGTTGTGCAATCTCGTCTCGTAATCGATGTTGCCAAACGCACCACCGCCGGTGAAATACGGCAGCCAATTTCCGATCGCATAACCGACGCGACCTCCAAATGTGGCCAGGTAGTTGGTGCGGAAAGCTTGTTGAATGCTCTTGTCGCTGGCCGCCGGCATGACAAACGTGCCGGAGTCGAAGGAATCGCGCGCCCACAAGTAGCCGCCATCGCCTTCAATGCCGAACACCCAGCAACCCATTTGGAAATTGTACCCGATCATTCCACCGGCTTCGCCACCATCAGTGTCGAGGTTGTCGGCCGTGTGAGCGCTAATCGTTCGGGCATTGTCCAAGCCAATCAGCCACGAATCAGTCCCCTCGAAAGTGGTATCGACGACAGCTTTTTTGTAACCGCCGAACGCGCCGAAATAAAAGCCGCTCCAATTGAAGCATTCCGGCGGTGGCGCTGGCGCGACCTCTTTCATTTCTTTTCCGCTCGGCAACGGCTCAGGGCCGCCGAACGCCGTCAAGGCGAGCGCAAGCGAGGCGCACGCCGAAATAGTTAGGCAAGATAGCTGTTTCATGGCCGTCTTTTCCCGAAAAAAACGACCAGGGTCAAGCCAATTTAATCGGGCTTGCCAGGGAAGCGTCCTTTACCTGACGCGCAAGGCCTTTCTGGTAATTCTTAAGATCGCTAAAACTTATAGTTCAACGCCGCGCGAACAATATTTCCTTCCGTCCCGACCGCCTTGAAATGCCACGGACCAAATCCATTCGCGCTCATCGCGTCGAAGCTTTGATCGTCGAGTTGATAACGGAGATATTCGCCCCGGATTGTCCAG
>JAJPJU010000143.1 GCA_021324035.1 Spartobacteria bacterium
CTTTGGTGTCGGCCGCTTTCATCTTTTGAATCTCGGCGACTTCGGCTGCGAACTTCGGCTGAATGCCGGAAACGAGATCGTCGATGTATTTCTTCGCGCCGGCGCCGCTCTTGGCCATTTTGATTTCGGTCTGATAATCGTCCCACGATTTGTAGCCGAGCCGGAGCGCGATCTTGTTCCGGAGATCGATCATTTGATTCAGAACGGCGCGATTCGTGTCTTTGGCGAGCGAATCATGGATCACGTAAAGTTTTTTGCGGGTGGCTTCGCTCTTCGCATTTTCTTCAACGGTAACGAACTGCCAGGTAACATTCGGAAGAACGGTGTAGGAATCGTCGCCGGTTTTGACGCCGGGTGAGGCGAAGAAACTTTCCGGAACGCCGTCGAGCTCGGCTTTGGTGAACACGACCGGGACTTTGGCGTTAACGATGTTGGTGTCGAAATCAGTGCCGAGTTTCGCCAATTGCTTGCGCAAATCCTCAACTTCCTTGCGCTTGTCCGGCGGCAAATCCAGACCCGCGCGGCGATAATCGCGCATTGTTTCGTCGAAAAGCTTTTTGTCTTCGCCGGTAAGGTTCGGCTTGGTGTCGGCGAACGCTTTCAGCGCTTTGTAAACATCCTCGCGATAATCGATGCCGACTGCCCAATCCTGAAACGTTTTGACCGCGTTCTCGGCCGCTTCCCGCACTTTCGGATCGGTATTCGACTCTTTGAGCACGACGGCCCGGCTCGCCGCATTGCCGGCGGCCCAGTCCAAATCATCGAGCGCGAGAACGGTGCTTTTGAAAGTGACTTTGCTCAGGTCCTGCTGCCCGATTTGATCGAGCGCTTTGTTCGCGGTGTCGATCGCATTCTTGGTCATCGCATCGACTGCTTCCGGAGTGTGTTCCCAATCCGGCAGCGCCAGGACGGCATTTGCCTTATCGGCGGCTGCTTTGAAATCGTCGACCGTTTTTAGATTTTCGGCGCGGATTGTTGCAATACCGAGAAGACAAAGACTGAGAGGAAGAGGAAGAGTGAAGCGGAACAGGCTCGATATTCTTTTCATAGCGAAGGGTTTGGTTTGATGGAGGCAGCGAAGATTGTGTAGAAGGTTGAATCGGTAAAGGCAAAATGTGGCTCAATCTGTGATCGAAAAATTTCTTCTCGCCTTCATTCCTGTATTTGTTGCGATCGATCCCATCGGATTGGTTGCGCTGTTTCTGGGACTCGGCACGAGTGCGTCGCACGAACATCGCAGGCAGCAGGCGTTTCTCGGCCTGTTGACGGGACTGCTGGTCGCGGTCGGATTTATTTTTCTCGGCAAGGGGATCTTCTCAGCACTCGGGATTACCGTGGCCGACTTTCAGGTCGCCGGCGGACTGATCCTGCTCGCGCTGGCTGTGCGTGAACTGGTTGGGTTCGGCAGGATCGATCGGGAAAAGGATGATGAGTATGGGGTTGTCCCGCTCGGGATGCCGTTGATCGCCGGACCGGCATTATTAACCGCGCTGTTGATCCTTATCGACAGCGTCGGCGTCATTTTCACGCTGGTATCGCTGATCGTGAACCTTGCGATCGTGGCGATTGCCCTTTGCAACGCCGAGCGGTTCGCACGGTTGATGGGCCGCCAGGGATTGCGCGGGGTCTCGAAAATTATCGCGCTTCTCCTGGCCGCGATTGCGATCAGCCTGATCCGCCGCGGCTGGCAAACGCACTAGCTCCAGAGATCAGACGACGGAGGACAGACGTCAGCAGCTCGCAATGCGAACTATCGAGACGTTGGGAGGCGAGGCTCCGTCGAGCGAATCGCGACCGTTATCTGTCCTCTGTTCTCTAAATCAGTGCTGCATGCCGGGCATGGCGCGCTTCAACTCGGCACTCTTGTCGCCATGATCGTAGCGATAGTTCAGCTCGCCCTCGATCGCGTAGATTTCTTTCTGCTGATCGGAGAACGCTTCGCCTCCATGATGAATGAAGACTGGCCGTCCGTGGCGGTCCTGGGTCTGCGGGATTTGGCGATAGAGGTCGAGCCGACGTTGCTGCAATTGGTCGGTAGACCATTTCCGGTAGGGAGAATTCGCCGGCGAAAACGCGCCGGGTCCGGTGGTTTTCGGACCGACGGGCTGGCCGCCCGCGGATGCACTTTGGCCATAGGCCGAACCGGCGATAACAGCGGCAATTGCGACTGCGAGTAAGGTTTTCATAGGTATTTGTATAAGGTTCGTCTCTTCAGCAGGCAAAAGGTTCAAATATTGAACCGCAGGCTAGGTCTGACGTTGCGGAAATTCGCTCGCATTTCCAATAGATTGGGCTCTATTTCGTCCAACCTACATCGGGTTGACACGCCGGGGAGCGTTGTTACTTTCCACGCCCTTAACTTTTATGAGATTTCCGCTCGCTTTAACGACGAAAATCGCTGCCTACATCGTAGGCAATAAACTGCGCGGTACGAAGAAATTCGCGACCGTTTTGCAGCTTGAACCGTTGCATACCTGCAATCTGACCTGCACGGGGTGCGGCCGGATCCGGGAATATTCGACGTCGATGAAGGACGTGATGCCGTTGGAGGATTGTCTGGGCGCGGCCAGGGAATGCAATGCCCCGATGGTCTCGATTTGCGGCGGCGAACCGCTGATTTATCCGCAGATCGAAGCGTTGACGAACGGACTGCTGGAGCAGGGCCGGATCGTTTACATCTGCACCAACGCGATGTTCATGCGCAAAAAGATGCGCGAATGGATGGCGAAGGAATTAATAAATGCGAATCGCGAAATGCGAAACGATCTCGAAGGCAAGATCGGAGTGTTGTTGGCTCGCAATTTGATCACGGAAAAGGACGCCGCCGATATCCGTAAAGGACCAAAGGACGCGAACAAGCCGGTGATGGGGCCGAGCAAGTGGATGTATTGGAACGTTCACCTCGATGGGCTCGAGCGAATTCACGACTTGATCGTCGAGCGCGAAGGCGTGTTCAAGGAATGCATTCTCGCGATCAAAATGGCGAAGATTCTCGGCTATCAAGTCGCGACCAACACGACGGTCTACAAAGAGACCGACATGGACGAGCTCGAACAAATGTTCGATTACCTTTCCGACCTCGGCGTCGACGGCCATACCATCACCCCCGGATACGATTACGACGCGGCCAAAAAGGACATGGTGGCGCGTTTGAATTTGCAGCCGGAGAATTTTTTCCTCACTCGCGATCTGACGGTCGAAAAGTTCCGGCGGATGGAGGATTGGATGAATCGCTACACGTTCTTCGGAACCCCGGTTTATTTCGAATTTCTCGCCGGCAAACGCGATCTGACCTGCTCAGCCTGGGCGATCCCAACCCGCAACATCAAAGGTTGGAAAGCGCCGTGTTATTTCATGACCGACGCGGTGGGCACCAACGGAACCGGGCATTACGCGAGTTATTCCGAGCTGCTCGAGAACGTCGATTGGGACAAATACGGCGTCGTGGACGGCGTTGCCCGCGATCCTCGTTGCGAAAACTGCATGACCCATTGCGGTTACGAACCGACCGCCAGCCTCGGTTTGAACGCGCAACCCGGCGATACCTGGAAAACTGTAAGATTCAATTTCGGCGCACGACCGAAACCGACTGGACGCGGCAGCGAAACTGTGGCGTTTAACGGCGTGAGTTCGGGCAACGGCCATTTGACCGGCAAGCAAGCCCAGGCCGAAGCGAAAGCTGGTTGACCGGTTGAAGAGTTGAATGGTTGAATGCGGCCGTGAGCGACTTTGTTTATTCGTTCGAGAAGTTGCGAGTTTGGAATGATGCGCGCGTTCTGCACAAAGGCGTGTATGAAACTACCCACCAATTCCCACGCTCTGAAATGTTTGGATTCACGTCTCAAATGAATCGCGCCGCTGCATCCGTAGCGACGAATCTTGCGGAAGGAAGCCCGCGGACGAGCCGGAAAGACCAGGCACATTTCACTCAAATTTCCTACGGTTCCCTGACCGAGCTCGCATGTCTGGGAATCTTAGCCAAGGATGTCGGGCTTCTGTCGAAAACGACCGAACAGTCCTTCCGAAATCAGATTGACGCAATTGCCCGACAATTGATCGCGTTACGTCAATCGCAGCTGCGTGACTGAACCTTTCAACTTTTCAACCGTGCAACCAGTAAACCGAATCATTGCATTACGAAGCGCGAGTCCGGAGCGGGAAGCGCCGTTTGTCGCGACTGACGCTGAAATTTCGGGCGCGATTGGTCGTGCCCAGCAAAATTTATTGCGTCAGCAACATCAGGACGGTCATTGGTGCGGCGAATTGCTGGTCGATAGCACCCTGTGCTCCGACTTTGTCCTGTTCATGCACTGGCTCGGCGAAGTTGACGTCGGTCTTCAGGAACGCTGTGCCCGCCACATTTTAAAGCGCCAGCTTCCCGATGGTGGGTGGAATATTTACTTCGGCGGCCCGAGCGAGATCAACGCCTCAGTAAAAGGTTACTTTGCCCTCAAGCTTGCGGGTTATTCAGCGGATCTGCCGTTCATGCGCAAAGCGCGCGAAAACATTTTGCGATTAGGCGGCATCCCGCGGATGAACACGTTCAGCAAGCTTTATCTCGCGCTCCTTGGACAATTTCCCTGGAAATACCTGCCGACGATTCCAGTGGAAATGATTTTGCTGCCGAGCTGGGCGCCGTTCCACATCTACAAAATGTCGTCCTGGAGCCGGGCGATGCTGATTCCGCTGGCGATCATAAACCATTTCAAGCCGACCCGATCGCTGCCCGGCAACAAGCAACTGCACGAACTCTACCCGCTTGGCACCGAACAGGGCGATTTGCGATTGCCCCGCAGCGAAAAATTCTGGACCTGGCGAAATTTCTTCCTCCGCGTTAACGACGTCCTGAAAGTTTTGCACCCGTTGCGGATCAACCCGATGCGGAAACGCGCACTCGAAGAGGCTGAGCGTTGGATGCTCGAGCGGATCGGGGAGGGGAGCGACGGATTGGCTGCGGTTTATCCGGCGATGCTCAATTGTATGATTGCGCTGCGGGTCCTCGGTTACCCGAAGGATCATCCGGTTTACAAAAAAGCGGCGAAAGACTTTGCCGGCTTGTTCGTGGATGACCCTGGCGATTTTCGAATTCAACCGTGTCTGTCACCGGTTTGGGACACCGCCATCAATTTGATCTCGCTCGCCGAATCGGGCCTGCCGGCCGACGATCCGGCGTTGCGGCGCGCGGCAAAATGGTTGCTCGAAAAGGAAGTGCGAATTCGCGGCGATTGGATCCATAACAATTCGCATCGTGAGGCCAGCGGATGGGCGTTCGAGTACAACAACGTTTACTATCCAGACGTTGACGACACTGCGATGGTGCTAATGGCGCTGCGGCTCGTGAAACCGGAAGAGAATTCGGGGTTGGAAGGAGCTTTTCGGCGCGCGCTCGACTGGCAAATGAGTTTCCAATGCCGCGACGGCGGTTGGGCGGCGTTCGACAAAAATGTCACGACACCCTGGCTCGAAGACATGCCGTTTGCAGATCACAACGCCATTCTCGATCCGACCTGCAGCGATTTGACTGCGCGGACGCTGGAATTGCTCGGCTACATCAATTTCAATCCCAGAGTCCGCAGCGTCCGCGATGCGGTACAGTATCTCATCGATACGCAGGAATCTGATGGCTCCTGGTACGGACGCTGGGGCGTTAATTACATTTACGGAACCTGGCAGGTGCTGCGTGGATTGCGCGCAATCGGTCACAACATGACCCAGGACTGGATTTTGCGCGGTCGCGATTGGCTCGAAAGTTGTCAGAACGACGACGGCGGCTGGGGCGAAACTTGCGCGACTTACGAGAATCTGGCGACGAAGGGGATTGGCAAGAGCACGGTGTCGCAAACCGCCTGGGCAATCATGGGCATCTGCGCGTGCGGCGATTTGAATCGCACCAGCGTTCAACGCGGCCTCCGTTTTCTCTTGAGCACCCAGAAGGATGACGGTTCATGGGACGAACCGGAAATTACCGGCACCGGATTTCCGGGCGTGTTCTATCTCAAGTACGACATGTACCGCCAAAATTTCCCGCTCCTCGCTCTCGCGACCTACGTGAATTTCCGGAAGGGCATGATCACCCAGCCGGGTTTTTATCAGGCGAAATAATTTTCATTAACACCCGGCTTTAGCCGGATGATTCGGGCGAGTATGAGAGCAAAACCGTTTAAACGGTTTTACGATTTTCTGCTTTCGGCCGGCCACCTCGCTGAAGCGAGGTGTTAATGAAAGATCGACATCTGCGGGTCGGGTGACAATTGACCGCCAATCGTCGCGGCCTAACGTGTTTGTATGGCTTACGAATTACCGAAACTACCTTACGACTATAACGCGTTGGAACCACACATCGACGCGCGCACGATGGAAATCCATTACAGCAAGCATCATCAGGCTTACGTCACGAACCTCAACAATGCGATCAAGGGCAAAGGCGACCTCGAGAAGAAGTCAGTCGAAGATCTGATTCGCAATCTGAATTCAGTTCCGGAAGATATTCGCGCAGCCGTGCGCAACAACGGCGGCGGTCATGCAAACCATTCGTTTTTCTGGAAAATCATGGGCCCGAACGCGGGCGGTGAGCCTAAAGGCAAACTGGCCGACGACATCAAATCAACCTTCGGCGGATTCGATCAATTCAAAGAAAAACTCGCAGACGCTGGGGTGAAGCGTTTCGGCAGCGGCTGGGCCTGGCTAATCAAGAACGGGAGCGGCAAGTTGGAAATCGTTTCGACGGCGAATCAAGACAGCCCGCTGATGGGCAAAGCAATTGCGGGAGCCGAAGGCACGCCGATTCTCGGGGTGGACGTCTGGGAGCACGCTTACTATCTCAATTATCAGAATCGCCGGCCCGATTACATCAAGGCGTGGTGGAACGTGGTGAATTGGGACGCAGTGGCGAAAAATTATTGAGGCTAGACGCGTTGCTTTCGTGCAAGAAGTTGTAGAGGCGCTTGTGCCAAGCGCCTGTTTATAAGTTCGGCGTTTGACACAAACGCCGCTACAACAAAAACCGTGGCTTACCTAAACGAAAACTATCTTAAACTTCAGGCGGGCTATCTCTTCCCCGAGATCGCGCGGCGTGTTCGGGAATTTTGCGAAAAAAATCCCGACGCGGCGAAACGATTGATCCGCTGCGGCATCGGCGACGTTACCGAACCGCTGCCGCAGGCGGCAATAAACGCAATCAAACTCGCGGCGGACGAGCTCGGCCGCCGGGAAACGTTTCGTGGGTACGGGCCGGAGCAAGGTTACGAATTCCTCAGGTCCGCGATCGCGCAGAAAGACTTTCGCGATCGCAAGATCGATATCGCGGATGACGAAATTTTCGTTTCCGACGGATCGAAATGCGATTGTGGGTTTGTTTTGGACATCCTCGGCGATCAAAACAAGATCGCAGTGCCTGATCCGGTTTATCCGGTTTACGTCGACACAAATGTAATGGCGGGTCATACCGGCGCGCCGCGGAAGGATGGAAGTTATGAGGGCATCGTTTATTTGCCGGCCACGGCGGAGAACAATTTCGTTCCCGAGCCACCGAAAGAGCACGTCGATCTAATTTATCTTTGTTTCCCCAACAATCCGACGGGCGCGGTGGCGAGTCGAGAACAGCTCGCACGCTGGATCGATTATGCGCGGCAGCACGATGCGCTGATTTTGTTCGATGCGGCCTACGAAGCTTACATTTCGGATCCGAAAATTCCTCATTCGATTTTTGAACTCGATGGCGCGCGCGAATGCGCGATGGAGTTTCGCAGTTTTTCGAAGATTGGAGGGTTTACCGGGGTTCGTTGCGGATTCACGGTTCTGCCGAAATCCGTGATGGGAAAAACGGATTCAGGAAAAAAGCTATCCCTGCATCCGCTGTGGCATCGGCGATGGAGCACGAAATCGAACAGTGTGAGTTATCCGGTGCAACGCGCGGCCGAAGCGCTGTATTCGGATGAAGGCCGTAAGCAATGCCGCACGTTGATCGATCATTACATGAGCAACGCAAAGATTTTGTACAAGGCGTGTGAAGAAATCGGTTTGAAGGTTTTTGGCGGCCAAAATGCGCCCTATGTGTGGGTTAGCACACCAACTGGTCTGACAAGTTGGCAAATGTTCGACCGAATGCTCAATGAGATTAACGTGGTCATCACGCCGGGCGCGGGCTTTGGCGCCCAGGGTGAAGGTTATTTCCGAGTTTCAGCGTTCAACAGCCGTGAGAACGCCGAAGAGGTGGCGCGGAGAATAAAGACGCTCGGGTAACACCATCGTTCAGGGCGGGTCCACGGCCGATTAAGGGCAATCGCCGCTAGCTTTTGGTTGCGATCTACGTCAGGCGCGCAAGATTCCCGCCGGAGAATTTCCGGTGGCCGACGAGAAACAAGACCTGCTCCAGCTTTATCGCTTTTGCTTTCTGATGCTGGCGGATGCCTCGAAAGCACAGGAGATTTTTCACGCGACGCTTCGCGAAGCTGCGCAACAGTCTGCCGACGGTGAGGCGCCGCGCGACCGGCTCTGGTTCTTTCGAAACGCGCGCTGGCGATGTCTGGAGGCCGGGGAACAGGGTTTGCAGCCGGAAGACGTCGATCTCGAACAGGAGGAATTGGCGGCATGGGGTCCGTCACAGATCGAAAAACTCGAGCCTCAGCAATTTGCAGTTTGGATTTCAGGCGCACCTGATCCGCAACGAACCGCGATGGCGCTGTTTTTTCTCAACGAA
>JAJPJU010000144.1 GCA_021324035.1 Spartobacteria bacterium
ACGCCGCCTTGAGCGCGACCGGGAACGATTCGGAATCCGCCGGAATCTCGCGCTGAGTGATAATGCTGCGCTTGTTGCCGTGCACGAACTCAATCGGTTCCTCGATCGTCACTATGTGACGCGAAAAGTTCACATTGATGTAATCCATCAACGCTGCCAGCGTCGATGATTTTCCCGAGCCGGTCGGGCCGGTAACCAAAACCAGTCCGCCGCGAATATGCGCGAATTCTTTGGCCACCGGTGGAATTCCGAGCTGCTCAAGCGTGGCGATTTTCGTCGGAATCAATCGGAATACCGCGCCGTAGCCGTGGGTCTGCTTGAGATAATTACAGCGAAAACGCGAAGCTGCGTCCATTTCGTAGGCGAAATCGAGATCGCCGCGTTCATCGAAGATTTCCCAATTCCGGTCGCCGCAAACTTCGCGCAACATCGATACTGTCTCGTCGTGATCCAGCACCTTCTCCCGGATCGGTGCTACGTCGCCATGTTTCCGCATTTTTGGCGGCTGACCTTCGCCGATATGGAGGTCGGATCCCCTTTCGCTGACAATGACTTTCAGAAACTGATCGAGAGACGGCATAGCGCTTAAGGCTGTAAGTTGAAGGTTGAAAAACGCGTCTGTGGGAGGTTTCAGCCTTCAACCTTCAGCCTTTGTTTCATTTCCTGCTTTTGGTCTGACCTTGCGTAGGCTTCCTCGGACGTGATCAGGCCTCGGTTGGCGAGATCGACCATCGCGTCGTCCATGAGTTGCATTCCCTGCTTCTTTCCGGTCTGAATAATTCCGGGCAGCATGTAAGTTCGTGCTTCGCGGATCACGTTGGCGACCGCGGGAGTATTGGTGAGAATTTCCAACGCCAGCGCGCGGCCCTTTCCGTCCGCCCGCGGAATCAGCTGCTGACTGATCACCCCGCGCAGCGATTCGCTGACCATGATTCGGATTTGTTCCTGTTGATCGGGCGGGAAAACATCGAGCAAACGGTCAAGCGTGCGCGAAGCGTTGCCGGTGTGCAGTGTTCCCAAAACCAAGTGGCCGGTTTCTGCGGCGGTAATTGCCAGCGAAATTGTCTCCAAATCCCGCATTTCGCCGACCATGATCACATCCGGATCTTCGCGAAGCGCTCCGCGCAATGCGGCCGCGAACGACCGTGTGTGAGTATGAACTTCGCGCTGCGTGATGTGACAGCCTTTCGGCTCTAGCACGTATTCAATCGGGTCCTCCAGCGTAATGATGTGTTCGCGCCGCTCGATGTTCACCTGCTCCACCAACGCCGCCAGTGTCGTCGATTTTCCACTGCCGACCGAGCCGGTGACGAGAATCAATCCGTTTTGATACCGCGTCAGCAATTTCAAATGCTCAGGCAAACCGAGCTCGTCCATCGTCCGTACCTTGGTGTTGACGATGCGAAACACGAGATCCACCCCGAGTCTTTGTCGCACCACGCTGGTGCGATAACGGCCGGACGCATTGGCATAGGCAAAATCGGCGTCACCGCGTTGGTTGAGCAGTGTCTTTTGCGGATTCGAAAGAAAACCTTCCGCCAGTGAGAGTGTTTGCTCGGAGGTCAGCCGCGGCGCGTCGGCCCAGATCGGTTGCAACGTTCCGTGCAATCGCCAAATCGGCGGCGCATTTACGCCCAGATGCACGTCCGACGCACCCGCCTGTTGCCCTACTGCGAGGTAATCATTAACGTGCCGGAGCGGATGTGAAGTCGGAGATGTCGAAGCTGCTGCCATTACGCGCTGCCCGTTTTATGTCGGACAATGGCGCGCGTAAACTCAAAAGCCTTTCGGCTTCGGCCGATCCTGCATCCCGAAATGGCCAAATTTTTCTTCGACCATCTTAACCACTACGGGTTTCAACAAGGTCGCCGCGACTTTGAGGGCTCCGAGAAGAAATCCAGCCTCCAACATTCCGCTCTTTGATTTCACTCCCGGCTTTCCACTCACCACGATTTTTTTCCTCCGGGTCACAACGGCTGTCACCAACAGGCCGACTGCAATTGCGCCAACAATCCATGGGACCGGTTCGCGTCGAATCGAGCGACGGATCTTCTTTGGAAAATCCGATTCGTCACGAACCCGCGCCAGCCGTCGTTCGACGTCCTCGCGAGAACGGGCGATATCCTGCCTTAGCTCTTCGGCTGGTTTGTTTCGAGATTTTTTAGCCATTCCCGATCCTTCTGTAGCTCCGTTCTGGTTGCGCGAAATACCGGGCGCTTAATTCCGGTGGTGGCAACCAATAGAAAAACGAGTGCAATTACGAAATGCAGTCCGGCTGCGGCGAGCGCGACCCAGACCCACGACACATTCGCCATGTGAGCAACCGCAACCACCGCACTGCCCAACAAAAAAATGTAGCCAAACGCAAAAAACAAAACTGCCGCCCCAAGGCAGATCGCCGCGATTAGGAACTGGAACAGCGCTGCCTTGGATTCGGTAGCCAGCAAAGCCGCTCGACTTTCAAAAAAGTCGGCCAGCGCGCTGGCCAGCGCGATCAGACTCCCGATCAACCCAGTCTGGCGTAGCCGGCTTCGCGACGACGCAGTTTCGTCAGCCATTCAACAGAACGCGGTCAGCGCCTGAAGATCAGCCCGAGGACGAATCCAACGCCGAGCGCAGTAAAGATCGCCCGGGTTGGGTTTTCGCGAACATACTGTTCGGCGTCATCTTGAAAGGTGCGAGCGCGCGTGCGGGCATCACCCCAGGCATCCTCGGCGCGACCTCGCGCGTCGGTCCAGGCTTTCTCCGCTTTGTCGCGGGCGCCAGTCCAAACTTGTTCGGCCTTACCGCGATATTCGCCCGCCACCGCTTCGGCGGCGCCTCGCAGATCCTCGGCCGCTTTGCGTGCGTGCATTTTGCTGCTCTCGAATTTATCTTGCGCGTCACTCGCGCCTGACGCTTGATGTGATTTATTTCCTTCAGCCATAAAGTTCTCCAATTGATTTCGTTTCCGATACTATCCGCGCGCTTCGGATTCTGAGCAAATCCTGCGCCGAAGGCCAGAGCGTAGGCCGATTTGGCGAGTTCGCGATTTAATGATTTAGCGATTGAAAAGCGGCCGAGCGGCAGGCGATCTTAGCAGTCTTCTCAACTGCTCAACTTCTCAACGGGACGCGACCGCGTCCTATTGCTCGCGAAAGATAATCCGCGCCTTGGTCAGATCGTAGGGCGATAATTCCACTGAGACTTTGTCTCCTGGAACGATGCGAATGAAGTGCTTTCGCATTTTGCCGGAAATGTGGGCAAGCACATTGCGTTGGCCGGCGAGATCGACCCGAAACATCGTTCCCGGGAGGACCTGGGTCACGGTTCCTTCCATTACGATCTGCTCTTCCTTCGGCATCGCCCCGAAATATATCCCCAAACAAACCGCGCTCAAACCGACCGATTTACTGAACGTCTTCCAAAGAGACGCTTGGCAGATATTCGCCAAGTTCCTGACGTTTCCACCACGCGCCGGTTTGCCGGCGCTCTTCGGAATTCGTGAATCGATACCGGTAAAACGTCCCGCGAATGAAGCGCGGTGGCGCGTCAGGAAATGGATTCAACTGAAATAAGTCCGTCACTGGCTTTTTTCCGTGCAACAAAGCGATGATTAGCTGACTCATCCAAATTCTTTCGCGCGGGCTGCCAAGCGCGGCGAACCACATTTGCCAATCCAGCCGAGGCTGATGCGGCTGACACCAACCCGGTGCCCGCATTACGTCGCCCGGTTTCCATTTGAACTCGTACGGCTTCCAATCGATTCCGTCAGCGCTGCCTTCAATAACGATTTCCTTTCGGTCCAAAGTCATGACGCGGAACAATCCATACTCATTCAAAATCCGAAGCGGCTGGATTCCCGAATTCAGTGCGCCAAGAAAGGCCGGCCATTCCGCCAGGGGCTCAAATGCGCCGTAGATCAGACGCAGATTGATCGGCAATGTGACAATGATTACCACGATCGCGGCCCAGCGACAGAGTCGATCAGGCAGAGACGTCGCGCTGCGACGGCCGCGAACAGCACAGCGAGAAGCCGCAACCGTGTCGTCGATCAACAGCAAGCACAGCGCAATCGTGAGCAGATTGAAGAAATTATAATTCCCGGTCGCTCCAATTACGACCTGCAGAAAGATCAACAGCCCGCATGCGAGTAACCGCAAACGGCGCGGCGCCCAGATGAAAAACGGCACCACGATCTCGATGACGAGACAAAAGGCGACCGAAAATCTTTTAAACCATTCAGGGCTCTGATCGGCCCACCACGCCAAAACGTTCGGCAACGGCTGGGACCAATAATGATAATCGAGCGCAGTGAGGTTCCACCAGGTTTCCTCGCTGGGATTTTGGAGCAGTTGATAACTGCTCAATTTCACGACGCCCGACATCAGCATCAGTTTGAAAAGCAACAGCTTGAGAAGAAACATCGCTGCCCGCGAAACCGGCGGCTCATTTGCTTTGGTCCAGCGCA
>JAJPJU010000194.1 GCA_021324035.1 Spartobacteria bacterium
CCGGTGCGGCCGTTCACGAAGTGACCAGTGGCAAGTGGCCAGTGAGAAGTTCAAAGACGGCAGACTTGTTTCACTTTCTGGTCACTGATCACTGGTCCCTGGTCACTTCTTCATGAAGATCGACATTCACACCCACATTTTGCCGAAAGAGTGGCCGGACATGGACAAGAAGTTCGGTTATTCGGGCTTCGTCCGGCTCGAACATTGCGATGAGTGCAGCGCCCGGATGATGATCGAGAACCGGGTTTTTCGGGAAATTAATGACAACGTTTGGGATCCAAAGCGGCGGATTGAAGAGATGGATCGGACCGCCGTTACTATGCAGGCACTGTCGACCGTCCCGGTCATGTTCAGTTATTGGGCGAAACCGCGAGACGCACTCGAACTTTGCCGGCTTCTAAACGATCACATTGCCGGCGTTGTGCACGATAATCCAAAACGGTTTGCCGGGCTCGGCACAGTTCCGTTACAGGATGTTGACCTTGCCGCACAGGAATTGACTCGTTGCGTGCGCGAACTCGGATTGAGCGGCGTTGAAATCGGCACCCATGTCGATCCGAACGACGATTGCCATGGACCAACCTGCCGCAATCTCGATCATCCATCGCTCGATGTTGTCTGGAAGACGGCGCAAGATCTCAATGCGGCGATCTTTGTCCATCCCTGGGACATGATGGGCAAGGACCGGATGCCGAAATACTGGCTGCCTTGGTTGGTCGGCATGCCGGCCGAAACTTCACTCGCGATTTGTTCGATGATTTTCGGCGGCGTGTTCGAACGTTTTCCGCGGCTCCGAGTCGCCTTTGCCCACGGCGGTGGCGCGTTTCCGGGAACGATCGGTCGCATTGAACACGGCTTTCGCGTTCGACCTGACCTGGTAGCGATCGATAACGAGACGGAGCCCCGAAAATATCTCGCCAGCGATAAAAGACCGGGGCGGTTCTACGTCGATTCGCTCGTGCACGATGCCGACGCCCTAAGATTGTTGATCAGGGTTTTCGGCGCCGAGCGGGTTGCGCTGGGATCAGATTATCCGTTTCCGCTGGGTGAAGCGGAGCCTGGAAAACTGATCGAATCGATTACAGACCTTTCGGCGAAAGAAAAATCGCAGCTTCTTTTCGAAACTGCCCGCGAGTTTCTGGGTCTTTAGGTAGCGGCGACTGACCGCAGTCGCCATGGTGGTTCGGTAAACCACCGCTACCTCGACTTGACCGACGGTTCAGGCCGGTTTATTTCCGCCGCCGAAGACGCCTTGCAACAGGGACGGCACAAGGTCGGCGAGCGCCTGTTGATGATTCGCGTTCGGATCGATTTGTCCCTGGGGCGTAAGTTTATCAACCACCTTCGGCAGATACTGCGCCAATATTGTGGACGCTTGGGCGGGATCGATTCCCATTTTTGCGGCGATGGCTTTGACCTGATCGGATCCCAGCGCTTGTTGGATTTGGGTGCTGGAAATCGGTTGGTTTTGTCCAGTTCCCACCCAGGACGAGAACGCGCCGCCTGCGCCGGTTTGCGAAAACTTGTCGGCGAGGCCCTGAAGTCCGCCATTTTGTTGGATGAGCGATCCGACCATTCCGATTAAAGCATTTGCGCCGCCGGCTTCACCGGTTTTTCCAGACATTGCGCCGATTACACTATCAAGCATTCCCATAACTTTTGTTTCTATTGGTTGAGGTTTGACGTTTTATTCAGAAATCAGTCTCGACCGTTTCTAATCTGCTATCGCTAAGACCTTCGTCGTACTCACGACTGTCGGTTTTCTGGCGAATTGTGAATCTCTACCTGGCGATGACCGCCGGGTTCAACTCGAACCTAAAGGAATTATGGGCTTATTTAACAATCTGATGTCGAAAATATTCAATCACGCCACCACCGCTGGCATCGGAAAATCAGAACCGACAACACCGGCCTTCAGTCCAACAACACCGGGTGTCGCTTCTACCGGCACCGCAGCTGTCGCTACCGCGCCTGCGGTTGACATCGTGGCCGTGCTTAGTGATCTCGCGGCAAAAAATCCGGAGAAACTCGATTGGAAACATTCGATCGTCGATCTGATGAAACTTGTCGGGATGGACAGTAGCTTTGCTGCGCGCAAAGAATTGGCCCAAGACCTGAATTACACTGGGAATACGAATGACTCCGCGGCGATGAACATCTGGCTGCAAAAGCAAGTGATGCTCAAATTGTCGCAGAACGGCGGCAAAGTGCCGGCCGAACTATTGAAGTAACTTTCGAGCGTCGAATTTCGGATTTCGTGTTTCCGCGGCGCAGAAATGCGCGCGGTTACATTTCGTGACGTATGGCCCAGAGGTCTGGAAAGATCGGGCGAAATAAAGATTCCTTTAGAAAGGGAACACCGGGCGATCCGCCGGTCCCTTTTTTTGCGCCGATGGTGCGCTCGACCAGTTTGATGTGGCGGTAACGCCATTCCTGTAAACCTTCGTCGAAGTCGGTCATCAACTCGAACAGGATCGAAACTTCCGGCGATGATTTGTAAAGCTTCAGAATTTCCTTTTGCACCTGCTCGTCAGGCTGGTTGGCCTGGGTGAGATCGCGGCTTTTTAGTTCCGCCGGAATCTTCGCGCCGCGGGTTTCCAGGAAATCGTAGAAATGATCGATCACCGTCCGTTCACCGAGCCTTTTCTGCAGGCGATCTGCGCCGGGGAAATCAGGTTTCACGTATCGCAGGGTCGATTCGCGTTTGTAACCGAGCATGAACTCGACTTCCCGAAACTGAATCGATTGAAATCCGGATGCCGTTTCGAGGCGGTCGCGAAAGCTCGAGAACGACGAAGGCGTCATCGTCTCAAGAATGTCGATCTGGGCCACCAGCACTTTCATGATAGTCCGGACCCTCTTGAAGGAATGAATCGCGCCGAACAAATCGCCGCCAGAGAAATCTCGATTTATTTTTTCGAACTCGTGGAGGAGTTGTTTGAACCAAAGTTCGTAGGTTTGATGGATAATGATGAACAACATCTCGTCGTGCTCGGGCGGGGTTGAACGGGGCCGTTGCAGCGTGAGCAGTTTTTCGAGATCCAGGTAGTTGGCGTATGTGAGTGGTGGCATCCGGCTTGTTCTCTCAACTATCAACAATCAACTCTCAACTGCGACATCAACGGTGGCATGGCAGAAGCGATCCACAGATTAACGCAGATTAAGCAAGGTGTAGCCAAGAGACATAGAATTAGTCTTTGGAAATCTGCGAGGGAATTAGGGTTCTGAAAATCTGCGGACAAATAAATACGCTATTTCAAAACCGCCTGGTGAAATTCGTGCCAGTCGTCCAGGTTGTTGAGATTGACCGCGTCTTTGAATGCTGATGCGTCATCGGCGATTCCGCAGGCGTTGAGGATTCCTTTGCGGGTTTCATCCTCGTGATTGTAACCACGCACCGCCGCGTTGTGTTTTTCGATGGACTGCCGGTCGAGCGTTTTCGCGTTTTTCTTCACCCAGGCCTCGAATTGTGGGTAAGTCGGTTTGTTTGTTTTGATGAAATCCTTCACCGCCTGCTCGTTGAGGCCGAGCGCGGCGCAGGTCATCGCATCGTAGCCTCTGCCGATTCCGGGATAACCCGCGGCAAGTTTTCCCTGTGATTCGAGTGAAACTTTTTGCCACATCCGCGGGAGATGGAGAACTCCGAGTGGACCGGCGGTGCCGGAACTGATCATTGGAACGTAGGTGTCAGACATAATTTCCTTTCGTGTTATCGAGATACTGGATTCTAGATGCTCGATACTGGATTAGCCATTCGCTAATCAAGAATCCAGAATCCAGTATCAAGCATCGTATCTTTTGTCATTTGAGGTGACCAAGATACTCGCGGTCCCAGGCGGCCGGAATCGATTCGCGCGACGAAAACGGTCCCGGTTCGTAGGCGCGGGAGGCGATTCCCTGCTGACTAAGCTCGCAAACGTGCCAGTCCTGCTTGTTGGTCATGTCCCAAAATTCGATCGCGTCCTCCGGCTTGAAGTCGTTGCGGTTGAATGCGTCCGGATGAAAGAGCCAATCGCAGATAATCAACGTGCGCTCCGGCGATTGGGGCCAGAGTTGATGCACCATCACGTATTCGGGGTGCAGACTGAGCAGCATGTTGGGAAAGATCGAGTAATAAAAAACTTGCTGGAGATTTTCGATTTTCCCCACGAAAGCTGCGCAGGCATTTCCGCTCATGGTCAGGCTCTTGCCGGCGTTAATTTTCATGAAGCCGCCGAGAAAGGGGCCTTCGCGCAAATCGTTCTCCGCCGAATCATAGGGTGAGATTTTTTGGAGCTGCGGATGCACACCCGGGCAGTGATAACACTCCGAATAATTCTCGAACATTAATTTCCAGTTGGCGCGCACGTCGTACTCGATCCGTTTCGCCGGCTGCAGGATCGGCATGTTCCAGTGCGAGAACTTTCCGGCGAGCGGCGTAAGCCAACGCTCCAACGGCATTGGATTTTTGTCCAAGTTCGCGAAAATGAAGCCTTCCCAAACCCCGACGTTCGCCGATTGAAGCGGGTAATCAGCTTTTTCAAATTTGGGCACGTCGTCCATGTGCGGTGCTCCGATTAATTGGCCATCGAGCCCATAGGTCCACGCGTGGTAGGGACACTGAATTGCGGCGCAATTGCCGTTGTCGGTTTCGATCAGCCGACTACCACGATGTCGACAGACGTTGAAGAATCCGTGAACGTTTCCTCGTTTGTCCCGAATAATGATTAACGATTCACCGTTAACGCGCTGAACGACGTAGTCGCCAGCGTTCGCGATCTGGCTCTGATGTCCAACCAGCAGCCATTCCTTGAAAAAAATGCTTTTCTGCTCCTCGGCAAAAATTTCCGACGCCACGAAATATTTTTGCGGCATCGATTTGGCGTCCTCCGAGGAAATGTCGGAAGGCTTTCGAAATGCCGCAATTCGCGGTTTGATTTGAATCGCCATACTGCAATGGTCTACTTCGCTCAAAGCCTCGTCAATTCAGTGTCCGATGTCGACCGTCGTAAAAATTTGCAACTGCAACAATATGGGATTGGTCACCTCCCACGTGTATCGCCGGATCTTGCTCGTAATCCGCAAAAGGAGATTGCGTTTGATCTTGTGCGCCTGCGCTCTTCTCGTCATCGGATGCGCTCACCATCGTGATACGGAGTCTGGTGATTCGCAGGATCGACCGCATCGGCATTTCGGACACCGGGATCCTAATTTAGAAACCGAGACGGAAACGACCAGGAGTTATGCAACGCCGGCACCGTCACCCCGCGGATTTTAGCTGGTGGTCACGAGATTAATCTGCAACGGGCAAAGATTGGCTGTAGTTTGAAAAAACGACTACGGCTTGGGGCTCACCTTGAGAATTCTCCCTTCTGCCGGATCAATCAAATAGGCCGTTTGACCTTGTGCCGCAATGACGCTGCGTGCCTGTTTCGCAGTCGGAATCAATGCTTTCACGTGAAATTTTCCGTCGTTGCTCACATCGGCAATCGTCAAAGTGGCTGTAACAGAACCAGCGGCATAAAGGACGTTTTGGTCGGCTGAAAAATCGATATCGTCCAGGCCGGCGCCAGTCGTAACCGAATCGATAAACTTGCCGCCGTGGGTAATATCGAGACTCACCACGTGGTCTCCGCAGGCAACGAATAGAAAACCGCGCGCAGTGTCCAGGGCGAGGCCTTGCAAATCGTGGCTTCTCGGATCCAGCTCTGATGAGATTTTGTGGGATCGAACATCGATCGCGATCGTCTTTCCGGTCTCCTCAATGTTTGTGTAAAATTGTCCGCGCTGATTGTCGACGGTACCTCCTTCCGTCGGTGCCTCCATCGGGATTCGCAATTTCCATTTCAGGTGCCCCGGCACGGCCGCATCAAACACTTCTATGGATTTGCTTGCTCCGGTTCGAATCCATACTTCGCGGGTCTCCAGTACATACACCGCTCCATCAGGCTCACGGGCCGCCTCGGTTGGATCACGACTCACCGGCAATGTTTCCCCGCGTTCCAGAGTTTGCCCGTTGATTACCGTCAACGTCGAATTGCCGCGATTTCCAATGTAGACCCATCCGTTGCCAATGCAGACCGCAGTAGCGCCCATTCTAATTTTATGACCTTCCAGATCCACCTCCGCGGTTTTGAATCCCGGAATTTTACGCACGTCATCGCTCGCTTGATCAATGACGTCCACGTTCCCGGTATTGCTTGCCGGCACCCACAGCCGCCCGGTCGCGCGGTCGTAGGCGAGATGATCGAAAATAACGGCGCCATTTGAATCAGGCACCGCAATCGATCTGACTTCGTAATTTATCGCCGGCGTGTGTCCCCTGACGGCGTCACTTACGATGAAAAAGATGGACAGCCAAAACACGCATTTTATCGCAACGCTAGTTCCTCGCCTTGTCATGTTCTTAGCGCTCGGGCCGGATCGACGCGGGCGGCGCGGCGAGCAGGCAGAAAACAGGCAATTAGCGCTACTGCGATAAGGACCACCAACGCCGATCCGAATGAGACCGGGTCGCGCGGACTCACTTGGTAGAGCAGGTTGCCCATCAAACGCGTCAATAAGAGCGCTGCGATCGCGCCGATAACAATTCCCGCCGCGGTTAGGCGAAGGCCGCGGGAAATGACGAGTCTCAAGACATCACCGGCGCGAGCGCCGAGCGCCATCCGCATACCCAGCTCGCGGGTGCTTTGCGAAACGGAATAGGACATGACAGCATACAATCCAATCGAGGCGAGGAAGAGGGCCATTCCACCGAAAATTGCCAGCAACGCTACCGCCAGGCGTTGGGTGTAACTCATGACATCGACTTGCTCCTGCAAAGTGATTGCGTCCAGCGGCGCCAGGTTCGGATCGAGCGCGTGCACTTCGCGCGCCAGCGCATTGCTGATCGCAGGCGCGCTTTGGCTCGTCCGAATGATGATGTTGTTCTGGACGAAAAAGTTCTGGCGAACCGGAACGTAAAAAAACGGCGTTGACTGCTCAAGCTTGGTCCGGTAGTTCGCATTTTTTGCCAGACCGACGATCTCCATCCATTTGTCTTTGACCTTGAGGCGCTGACCGACCGGATCTTTTCCCGGCCAATATTTGGTCGCCATAGTCTGATTGACGACCGCGACCGGGGGCGCGTTCTCGTCGTCAGTGCGATTAAACTCGCGGCCGGCTACGATCGGAATTCCTATCGCAGCAAAATATTCTTCGCCAACTTCGTTGTAATCGGCCGCCAACTGCTCATTGCGCGGCGGCTGATAACCTTCGATCTCCAAAGGCGCGGACGAGTAAACCCCGTAGCTGAACGGCCTGAGTCGTGCCAACGTCGCCGATTGAACACCGGGAAGCGTCCGAATTCGCTCGAGCAGTTGTTCGTAAAAAATCTTTGCCCTATCGGGTTTGTAGCCGGCGGAAAAAAGATCTACCGCCGACACGACGACGCTTCGCGTCGAAAATCCGGGGTCGGCATTTTGCATTTGCACCAGGCTTCGGAGCACTAATCCGGTGCCGGCGATAAGCACAAAACTCAGCGCCACTTGAACGAACACCAGCACCGAGCGCAGTCGCGATTGGCCGCTGCCGCCAATCATTCCGCTGCCTTCGCTTTTGAGCGAGCCCGAAAGATCGACATGACTGGCTTGAATCGCCGGCACCAATGCGAACAGCATGGTCGATCCAATGCAAACTCCGACGCTCAAGACCAAGACACGCCAATCGAGATGTCCCGGATAATCAATCGTGATGCCCGGGGTCCGGACCGGAGAGACCAAAACCAGAGCGTTGCGACACCAGTAGGCGACCAGGATTCCACCGGCGGCTGCGATCAGAGAGAGAAGCAGGCCTTCAGTAAAAAGTTGCTTAATCAAACGCCGGCGCCCGGCTCCGAGCGCGAGTCGCATCGTCATTTCATGTCGTCGCAATAGAGACCGTGCGAGCAACAGATTGCTGACATTTGCACAGGCAATGAGCAGAACGAAAAACGCTACTGCCGCTGTGATGCCCAAGGTGGGCGACAGATTCGCTACTGCGTTGAACGGTGTTTTCCAAAGCGGCAGAATCTCAAAGTGGTGCCCCCGGTTTGTCTCCGGATAATCGTTCTCAAGGCGTTGCCCAATCGCATCCAACTCGGCCTGCGCCTGTTGTCGCGTGACGCCCGGCTTTAAAAAAGCGTAACCTTCAATCCAACGCGCGCCGCGGTTTTCGAGCTTGTATCCCGTTGTGTCGAACGTCTCCTGCATCGATGTCGGGACCCAAAAGTTAAAGGAGTAGCCGATGAAGGTGCCGTGAAATTCTTCGGGCGCGACGCCAATGATTGTGTGTTGAACGCCGTTGAGGAATTGGGTCTTGCCGATAATGTCGCGATCGCCTTTGTAACGGTCCTGCCAGGTTAGGTAACTAATTACCGTGACCGGATGCGCGTTGCGTCCTTCGCCTTCTTCCGGACGAAATCCGCGGCCAAGCATTGGCTGAACCCCGAGCGCATCGAAATAATTTGCGGAAACGATTCCACCTGAAGCCCGCTCGGCCCGGTCGCCGATGCTCAGGGTCGTGCCCATGATCCGATCGACAATGAAGGACTCGAACAGAGTTGAGTTCTTTTGAAGATCGAGAAAGTCGGGGTAGGAGAGGCCTTCGCGTTCGGTAGTTCCTTCCTTGGTGCCAAAGAGCGCAACCATTCGGTCCTGGTGTGCAACCAGCGGGTAGGGGCGAATCAAAATTCCTTCGATCCAACTCATGACCGCGGCACTGGTGCCGATTCCAAGAGTGAGACAAAGGATTGCCAGGATCGAGAAGCTGGGATTCCGGCGAAGCATTCGGGCGCCGAAACGGATGTCTTGGACAAATTCGTCTGCCCACCTCCAGACACGCTGTTCGCGTGCGGTTTCCTTGATTTGTTCGACGCCGCCGAACTCTCGTAATGCTGAATTGCGGGCATCGTCCGGCGACATTCCAGAGGCAACGTTTCGTTCGGTTAAAAAATCGATATGCGCCTGCATCTCCGCAGCCATCTCCGCGTCGGTGCGGCTTTTACGGAACAATCCGGCGAATCGATAGAACCAGGCACGAAGTCGCGGCATAATTATTACGCTTTGGATAAGACGAAATCGATTCCCTTGGTGATGCGGGACCAATGTTCCTGTTCCGCGGCGAGCTGCCTTCTTCCGGCGGCGGTTAGCTTGTAATAGCGGGCTCTGCGATTGTTGTCGGACACGCCCCATTCGGCTTTGATCCAGCCCTGCGCTTCCAAGCGATAAAGCGCTGGATAAAGAGATCCTTGTTCGACGTGCAAAATGTCCTTCGACATTTGCTGGATCCGGTCGGCGATCCCGAGCCCGTGCCGCGGATCGTGCTGGAGCGCTTTTAAGATCAACATGTCGAGCGTTCCGTAGACGAGGTCGGGTTTTTCTTTTCCCATAAAGGTCAGGTTCCAGAGCGCGAGGATGCTTTTTGCGTTAACGCGGAGTCAACGCTCCAGGAACCGCTTCCGTAAAACACCATTAGGAAAAACGCGAAGCAGTAGACGACCGCCAGCTCGCCGCCATTGGAGATCGGAAAAAAACCGCGCCCAAAGGAAAACATAAAATAGGCAACCGCCATTTCGCCGCTGGCAAAAAACGCCGCGACTCTGGTGAAAAATCCGAGCGCCACCAAAAATCCGCAGATGAGTTCGATCCCGCCGCTGACCAATCCAAGGGTACTGTGCGAGGGACCGTACTGACTGGCGGGGAATCCGAAGATTTTAGTTCCACCGTGACAGGCGAAGAGCAGTCCGATCACCAGGCGTGCGATGCAATAAACGAGATCGGCGTAACGATTGAGCCAATTCATTGGAAACCTAGACAGTCTGGGTAACAAACCGTTCAATCTTTCCCCTAGACTGTCAAGTTGAGAATGCGCGAGGTGTTAGTAGTCAAGTGGCGGTGATGCGCGCAACGCAACCACAACAGCGACAGCTACAGGGACGGTAACGAACGCGGTCCGGTAGACCAACACTCGCGATTGAGAGTAACTCTGTTTGCCCACGGGGAGCAAAGCGATGGCG
>JAJPJU010000333.1 GCA_021324035.1 Spartobacteria bacterium
CCACGTTTGCCGCCGCGAGTTGTTCCGGTTTCACCGGTCGCGCCAGTCGTAGTTGGCTGAGTAGCATTGCTTTCCGTCGAACTGCGCCCCTTATTTCCGCGGGCCTCCCCGGCGTTCGACTTCGTTTTCGTTTCGGTCGCGCCCTCAGCCGTTGTTTTCTCCGACCGGCCACCCTTCTTGGTCGGTGATTCTTGGCCCTCTGGCTGCTGCGCGATAACCGTCCCGGCCAACGCCAGCATGCCCCCAATCAACAAAGCGATAAATGTCTTCATATTTATAATTAATTCGTTCAACGGTTGGTCGTTAGTCGTCCCCGATCTATTCAATCGGCATTTTTTCTGCCCAGGAGCTGCTGGGGGAACGGGCAAAACCGCCCCGCTTCGTCCCGGCGTTACCGTTTCAAGGCATAAACGCCCGACCGTTTCTTAATGAGCGTCTTGCCTACCCGCTGATCCATGGTTTCCATTCTCCCTGCTCCGTCCTCCGTCCTCCGTGCTCCCTGCTCCTGGTCTTTCTCCCACCCGGATGCGCGACCACGAACGAATTAGAATACAAAAGGAGCAATCTTATGGCTGATAATGGTGGTGGTGGCGGTGGCGCTGCAGGTGTTGTCGCGGTCCTGGTAATTTTTGTGATCATCGTGGGCGTCGTCCTGTTTGTCTTTGGCGGTCAATGGTTCGGCGGCGGCCAAACCAAAAAGGTCGACGTTAATATCAAGGCGCCGGTGCCGACAAAATCGCCGTGACGGCCCGCGAAGCGGCCAAAGTAAGAAGTAAAAATTAAGAACTCACTGATCAGCAAGAAATGAGTTCTTCATTTCTTAATTCCTACTTTTTCTTTTTTACTTTCTTCGGTGGCTCGAGAAGCGTTCCCCGACAATTCTTTGCGCCGCAATAGCACGGCGCTTCCGCTTCGATCTCTTTTGTTCGCGGGACGTCGTCGTCGGTCTCCAAATGGTAATCGTAGGATAGTTCTTCACCGGGTCGAATGTTGCGAAGCGCGTGAATAAAAATGCGCCCCTGCCTTTCCCGGATGAAGCAGTTCGGATCGCAGGTATGGTTGATCCATTTTGCCTCGTTCCCGTCGACCGAAGGATCGATCACCCATTTGCCGTCTCCAATGGAAAAGAAATACATGCGCGGATCATCGAGTTCCTTCGGGATGCTCGACCAGCGAACTCGCCGCCCGGTATATTCGATCACGCGCTCGTCCTTGCGAAATTTTCGTCCGGCAAAAACGCCGCGACCGTGCACCCGCGATCGTTTCACAATAACTGAAGAGACCTGGGAGCTGTGAGCAGTCACCCGCTTGCCGGCCCGAGAAGAGCGACGCTTCCTGGGAATTTTAGATACGGAGTTTTTTGACACCTAATTAGATTCGAGAATCAACCTGACTCTGGCGGCCTTCTCAATTGCTAATTCTTAGTTTTCCCAGCTATCCCTCGCTGCACCCTGCCGATGCTTCTCTAGGCTCGACATCTGTCGGCCGGCGTGGTGTTTATCAAGGAAGTAATTCACCCACTGAGACCCAAATGAACAAATACATCGCGGAATTCATCGGCACGTTCTTTCTCGTCCTGACCGTTGGCTGCACCGTCATCCCCGGCGCCGCCGGTGTCATCGCCCCACTCGCGATCGGCGCCGCGTTGATGGTTATGGTTTTTGCAACCGGACACATTTCCGGCGGCCACCTCAATCCCGCAATTACCCTGGCAGTCTTTCTGCGCGGCAAATGCCCGGCCAGCGACGTCATCCCGTACTGGATCGCGCAGATTTTGGCCGGAATCGCGGCCGCGTTCGTCGCTGTTTATCTGTGCGGTAAAAGCGGCACGCCAATGGAAATCACCAACGTTCCCCTGGCGATGATCGCGGAATTCGTCTTCACCTTTGCGCTCGCCTTCGTCATGCTCAACGTCGCTACTGCCAAAGGCACGGCCAATAACTCGTTTTACGGACTGGCCATTGGCATGACCGTGATGGTCGGCGCATTCGCCGTCGGTTCCATTTCCGGTGGCGCGTTCAACCCGGCCGTGGCGGTCGGAATCGGGGTAATGAAACTGGTTAACCTCTCGCAAATCTGGATCCACATCGTCGCGGATCTCGTTGGCGGAGCCCTTGCCGCCTTCGCTTTCAAGATCGTCAATCCCGGCGATGCCGCTGACTAGTGGGCGGACAGAGAGACAGAAGTTTTGCGGGTTACGGACCCTTCCGTTGATACCTTTTTAGCACTGCTCGAAAGGGCGAAAAAACTTAACGCGGCTACAAATTAGCCGGTGGATTGCAATTCGGCCTTATGCAACCACGCGGCGGGCATACCAGGAACGCGTGTTGACGCAGGCTTTGCAGACCGAAAGCATCACGGGCACTTCTACGAGCACGCCCACAACGGTTGCCAGCGCCGCGGGCGAGGTCGGGCCGAAAAGCGTAATGGCTACGGCCACGGCCAGCTCGAAGAAATTACTCGCGCCAATCAAAGCGCCGGGAGCAGCCACGTCATGCCGCACCCGGAACAGCCGCATGAGCAAATAAGTCAGGCTGGAATTGAAATAGACTTGAATGAGAATCGGGATCGCCAGCAACAAGACCACGATCCAATTCTTGATGATGTTCTCGGCTTGAAAGGCGAAGATCATTATTAGCGTCATCAGAAGGGCCATCACCGTCACCGGGCGGAATTTCGGCAGAAAGGCGGTTTCGAACCATGCCGCTCCGCGAGTCTTCAGCAACGTCGTGCGACTGAGCCATCCCGCGACGAGCGGGATGACGATGAATACCAGCACCGAGATGAACAGGATCTCCCCTGGGATATGCACACCCGTGACGCCGACCAGAAACATGACCACCGGCGCGAAAGCGAAGACCATGATTAGATCGTTGATTGCGACCTGGGCAAGCGTGTACGGACCGTCACCGTCGGTCAGATAACTCCAAACAAAGACCATCGCGGTGCAAGGGGCTGCAGCGAGGATGATGAGGCCGGCGGTGTAACTGTTGGCGGTCTCGGCGTCAAATAATCCCAGCCGACCCGAATAAAGAGTCTTCACGAAAATAAACCCGAGCAACGCCATGCTGAAGGGTTTGACCAGCCAGTTAACAACAGGGTGATGAACAGGCCTTTCGGCTTCGCAAACACACTTTTGATGCCGCCGAAATCGATCTTCAGCATCATCGGATAGATCATCAGCCAAATGAGCACGGCGATGGGAATGTTGACATGAGATCCCCTTCCGAATTCGAGCTGCCCCACCGCGCGCGTGGCGGCCGGGAAAATCGTCCCCAGGCCCACACCGACGATCATGCACGCAAAAACCCAGAGGGTCAGGTAACGCTCGAAAAAATCGAGCCTTTTTCGCTTCCTCGGAATCGCATCCGTTTCGCACTTCGCATTACGCATTTCGCGATTCTTAACGCGATTTGCTGAATCTTTCATTCGCGAATTCGTCAAATAAGTGACCCGCTCAAACCGCGGATCGCCCCTGATCTACAAAGCATGGCTTCTGCAATCGACACCATCGTCTCGCCCTCGGCTAATGATGCCGCGCAGGTTGTGACCGACGATTCGGTATCGCCCTCGCCTCGACTTCGCTTCCAACATCTCATGCGCCGGCCGTTCGACGTTCGCTCGCTCGCGCTGACCGGCCTCTTCGTGTTGGCGATCTTTTACACGATGTACTTCATGCGCTCGATCCTGCTGCCGCTGGTTTTGGCGCTCCTCCTTAGTTATTTAATCCGGCCGATCGTCCGGGCGTTTGCGCGGACCCGGATTCCGCCGCCAGTGACCGCCGCCGCGATTTTATTAAGCCTGATCGCAATCGTCGCTTATGGCCTTTCCTTTCTGGCCACGGACGCGGCCGCCTGGATTGAAAAAGCTCCCTACAGTCTCCATCAACTCCAATCCAAACTGCTTCCGCTACAACAGCCGCTCCAAAAGGTTTCCAAGGCGAGCGGTGAAATTGAGAAACTCGCCACCCCGGCTGACGGCGGATCCAAACCGGCGGTGGTCGAAGTGAAAACGCATCCGATCGCCAATGTTCTTTATGGGCGCACCCCGGAGTTCATGGTCAGCGGCGTATTGGTCATCATCCTGCTGTACTTCCTGCTCGCTTACGACGGCGTCTTCCTCACCAAAGTGGTGAAGCTTTTGCCTACCCTCGCGGACAAAAAGCGCGCCGTCTCCATTGCCAGCGAGATTGAAACCAATGTTTCCCGTTACCTTCTCACTATCACATTAATCAACATCGGATTGGGCATCGCCGTCGGCACCGTTGCTGGATTATTGGGTCTGCCAAATCCGCTCATGTGGGGCGCCATGGTCGCGATCCTGAACTTCGTTCCCTATCTCGGCGCCCTCACCGGCATCGTCTGCATGACGCTCGGCGCGATGTTGAGTTTCGACAGTCTCGGTTACGCACTAATTTTTCCGGCGACCTATCTCATCGTCGCTACCCTCGAAGGAAACTTCATCACTCCATGGATCATGGGCCGCTCGCTCACGTTGAACCCGGTCATTGTTCTGTTATCGCTCATCTTTTGGGGCTGGATGTGGGGAATCGCCGGCATCATCCTGGCGGTTCCCATTCTCGCCGCATTCAAAATCTTTTGCGCCCACATCGAACCGATCGAACCCATCGCGGAATTCCTAAGCTGACGGTTCGCAGGGCGCGAACTTTACCGCGGGAACCGGTGAGCGCGCGAATCCGGTTAGGGCAGCCGGCGACTTGATCTTGGTGAAGATCAAGGACTCCGCCGTGTCCCAATTAAATTCGCGCGCGCACCCACGATAATGTTTTGCGAGAAAGGCTGTTGTGTAAAGTTTGTAAGCGGTTACATTCCCCTGCTGCCGCATCCATTTACTACCTGGTTCGCCGATTTCCATCGGTGGCACGAACCGGATGGCCTTTAGCTGTGATCTCTGTAGCAACTCAGTAAACCAGAAAGTTAATTCGTATGATTAAATCAATCGCTAGTGTCGCATTCGCCACATTCCTGCTCGGATCCGTGGCTTTTGGACAAACATCGTCATCCACCACCACCGTTGCGGCGGGGACTAATGGAACAACCGAAACCACCACCACCACCACCGAAAGTAACGGCGTGGTCACGGAGTTCACTCCGGGGCATCATCTTTTCCTGAAAACTGAAGCGGCCCAGCCGGTCCAGTACAAATTCAGCAAGACTGTCACCTACGTGACTTCGGATGGAAGAGTGATCGAAGCTTCGAAAGTCAAAAAGGATTCGAAGGTTCGCGTTCACTACATCAAAGAAGGCGACGACATGCTTGTAGACCGGGTCATCGTTCAGGACCGCGACTAAGATGTTGAATTTGCCTGGTCAATCCTGACCAGCTCGTAAAATCTCAGCGCCTGGCGGATCGAGACACTTCTCGCCGCCAGGCGTTTTGTTTTCACCCCCCGGAATGGACAAAGCGCCGAGAGATCTGAGAGATCGAACCAAACGATTTGCGCTGCAAATCATTCGGGTTCTTCCGATTTTGCCGAAAACGATGGAAGCCCGAGTCATCGGAAAGCAACTCGTGCGATCAGGAACATCCGTCGGAGCTAACTATCGAGAGGCCTTTCGCGGTCGCAGCAGGGCTGAGTTCATCGCCAAGTGTGGCGATTGCCTGCGCGAGCTGGAGGAGACGGGCTATTGGCTTGAGCTTCTGTTAGAAGCGAACGCCGTCTCCGGCGACAAGCTCTCAGTTGTTTATCGCGAATGTAACGAGCTAACTGCTATTTTCGTTACAATTATTAAGAGCTCTAGGAACTCCGAGCTCAGTTCCTAATTCTTAATTCTTAATTCTTAATTTCCCCTAGATCCTGCCGAGCAACCAAAGAATCAAAATAATGATCAGGATCGTCCCCAATAACCCGTGCGATCTGTACCCAAAACCATAACCACCCGTCGGAAACGCGCCGATCAACAGCAAGACGATAATGATGAGTAAAATTAAGCCCATGCGCCGCGTTTTATCCTAAAGCTCCGATCCGCGCAATACTGCCTCTCAACCCTCAATATCTTCATCAGTGCGG
>JAJPJU010000345.1 GCA_021324035.1 Spartobacteria bacterium
TCGCGCGTAATATTCAGCGCCTGCAAAATCGGCACGCCACTCGTCACCAGCGTTCCGAGCGTGCGCGAAAATCTGGAGATCGCGGTTTTCCGAAGGACATCCCCGAACAGCGGAAACCGCAGCTTCGCGCGATCAAGTATCGCTCGTCCCCGAGTGGTCCGGTTCGCGAATTTGTATCCGGCGATGAGCGCGAAGATAATCGCGACAATCACCAGATAATGCGCCTGAACAAACCGGCTAATGGTAATGACAAATGTCGTAATCGCCGGCAGCGGTCGGTCGCCGAGCATGTCGTGGAAGATCGCTTCGAACTTGGGAACAATGAACACGAGCAGAAATCCCATAATTGCAATCGCCATCGTCATGACGATGATCGGGTAGACCATCGCCGCGGCGACTTTGTTTTTGATCTTGGCCGCTTTTTCGTGGAACTCGGCCAATCGGGTGAGAACGAGCTCGAGCACGCCGCCAACTTCGCCCGCTTTCACCATGTTCACGTAAAGGTCGTTAAAGATGGCGGGAAATTGGGCGAGACTTTCCGAGAACGTGTTTCCGCCCTGTACCGAATCAGCGAGCTTATTAATTGTGTTTTTCAGAACCGAGTCGCGTTCCTGCTTCGACAGAACGGTAAGCCCGCGCAACAGAGGCAATCCCGAATCGATCAGGGTCGCGAGCTGACGCGTGAAGATCATCAGGATTTTGGGTTTAACTTTTTTGCGTTGAAAAAGGACGATGCCCTTGCCTTTTTCCTTCGGTTGGGTGGCGCGGGCCGCCTTGGCCGCGCGCTTGGCGGCCTTGCCTTTGCCTCCGCCGCCTTTGCCTTCCTCGTAAACGTTGGTTGGAAAAAATCCTGCCTGACGCAATTGCCCGATAGCTTCATTGGTGGTGGCGGCTTCAACCAATCCGGTTGATTCCTGTCCACGCGAATCGAGAGCTACGTAACTAAAGCGGGGCATTGAGAAATTTAGTGAATTAACGATTTAGTGATTTAGCGATTGCAGCAAACTAGAACAGGAGAGTCGATTTCATTCGCTGATTCATTAAATCGCTAAATGGTTAAATGATTACGTGTATTTGAGAACTTCCTCGATCGTCGTGTCGCCGGCGAAAATGCTGCGCAGGCCGTCCTGGCGCAGGCTCACCATTCCGAGCTCAACCGCCTTCTGTTTCAAAACAACCGTCGGCGCGCGTTCGTTAATCAGTTCGCGCACTGGATCGGTGATCTTCATGAGTTCGTAAATGCCTTTGCGTCCCTTGTAGCCGGTGTGATTACATGCATCGCAGCCTTTGCCATAGAAGAATTGCCGTTCGCCGATGTCGCGTTTGGACAGCGAGAGCTGGGCGAGGAGAGATTCGTTAGGCTTGTAAGCTTCGCGACAGTTCGGACAAATTCCGCGCAGCAAACGCTGGCCGAGAACTGCTTCGAGCGTGGCCGAAATCAAAAACGGCTCCACGCCCATGTCGATCAGGCGAGTGACGGCGCCGGGCGCGTCGTTGGTATGAAGAGTCGTGAAAACGAGATGGCCGGTGAGTGATGCCTGGATCGCAATCTGCGCCGTCTCGAGGTCGCGCGTTTCACCGATCATTATTCGGTCCGGATCCTGTCGCAGAAACGCGCGCAGCACTCGCGCAAAAGAGAGTCCGATTCCTTCGTTAACCGGGACCTGAATGATTCCTTCCAAATCGTATTCGACCGGTTCTTCGGCGGTCAGCAGTTTGGAATCGATCGTGTTGATCTTTCGCAAACAGGAATAGAGCGTTGTCGTCTTGCCGGAACCGGTTGGGCCGGTTGCGATAAAGATCCCATTTGGCCGGTTAATCAGCTCGAGCAGGTAACTGTGGATGTAATCGGGCATCCCGAGCATTTCGAGATCGAGATTGACGGTCGAACGATCGAGCACACGCAACACCACGCTCTCTCCGAACTGGGTCGGTAACGTCGAAACACGAAGATCAACGTGCCGGCCGGCAATATTTTTCTGAATGCGGCCGTCCTGGGGCAGACGCCGTTCGGCGATGTTCATGTTCGCCATCACCTTAACGCGCGAAATCACTGGAAGGGCGAGATGTCGCGGAGGCGGTGACATTTCGTAGAGGGCGCCGTCAACCCGATAACGAATTTTGAATTCGTGCTCGAACGGCTCGAAATGAATGTCGCTCGCGCGATCCTGGATCGCCTGATACAAAATAAGATCGACGAATCGGATGATCGGAGTCGCATTGGCTTCCGCCTCGACTGCCGCAGCGCTTTCGTCGCCACGGATTTGCAACATCTCGCCGGCTTCGCCGAGCTGTTTGAGCACTTCGTCCATGCTCGCGGTGTCGGTGCCGTAATTTTCCTTGATCCGTTCTTCGATTTGCTCGGTCGGTGCGACGACGACATCGACATCTTTCCCCAGCGCGAATCGGAGATCCTCCGCGGCGGTGGGACTGAGCGGATCGGCCAGCGCGATCCGCAGAGTATTTCCATTCAGATCGATCGGCAGTGCCCGATGAAGCCGGGCCAGCCCGCTTGGAATAAGTTTCAGGACTGCCGCA
>JAJPJU010000146.1 GCA_021324035.1 Spartobacteria bacterium
AGACAGAGTCGTTGTCCAAGGCGTACAAAAAGCGCGAGAAGGCGCTACCGTGACGGTGAAAGAATGGACGCCGCCGCCGGACCAGACTGCTACCGCAAAAGCGACGTCTTCACCCTAGAAAGACGAATCGATGTCCGAGTTTTTCGTCAGGCGCCCGATTGTCGCAATCGTCATCGCCGTTTTGATGACGCTGATCGGCGGAGTGTGCATTCTCGGTTTGCCGATCTCGCAATATCCGCAAATCGCGCCCCCGGAAATTCAGATCCAAACCCATTACACCGGTGCGGATGCGCTCACGGTCGAGCAATCGGTCGCGGCACCAATCGAGCAACAGATGAGCGGGGTCGACAACATGAATTACATGTACTCGGTCAACGCCAACAGCGGCGACATGCGAATGATCGTCGATTTCGACGTCGCGACCGATCCGAACATCGATCACGTGCTGACCCAGCTGCGCGTGTCGCAAGCGCAATCGCAACTGCCGGCGGACGTAAACAATTATGGCGTGACGGTGAAGAAATCGACGACGGCACCGTTGATGTTGGTCTCACTTTATTCGCCGAAAGGAACTTATAACGGAACGTTTCTGGCGAATTATGCCTACATCAATCTGGTCGATCAGCTGACCCGCGTTCCAGGAATCGGCAACGTGGCGGTGTTCGGAGCCGGCCAATACGCCATGCGGTTGTGGGTTAAACCCGATCAGCTGGCCAAGCTCGGCATCACTGTTCCCGACATCATCAGCGCGGTTCAAAAGCAAAATACCGTCAATCCGGCCGGCCAAGTCGGCGGCGAACCGATTCCGAGCGGACAAAAATTCACTTATACCGTGCGTGCGCAGGGCCGATTGCAAACGCCCGAGGAATTCGGTGACATCGTCGTCCGTGCGAATCCGGACGGTTCGTTCGTTAGAGTGAAAGATATCGCGCGGATTGAGCTCGGCGCCCAGACCTACAACCTCAAGGGCCGGTTGAACGGGCAACCGGCCGCCATTATTGCCTGTTACCAACTGCCCGGAACCAATGCGGTCAAAGCCGCCGAGGGCGTTCGCAAACTAATGGCCGAGGCGAAGCAGCGGTTTCCGGCAGATATGGAATCGGCTGTTGCGCTCGATCAAACACGCGCGGTCACGGAAGGCATCCGGGAAATCGTGAAGACGCTTTTAGAAGCGCTCGCCCTCGTTGTTGTCGTTGTTTTTATTTTTCTTCAAGGTTGGCGCGCGACACTGATTCCGTTATGCGCCGTTCCAGTTTCATTGATCGGCACGTTCGTTCTATTTCCGTTGTTTGGATTCTCGATCAACACCCTGTCGCTCTTCGGTCTCGTCCTGGCGATCGGGCTCGTGGTCGATGATGCGATCGTCGTCGTCGAAGCGGTGGAGCGCCACATTGAAGAAGGAATGAGTGCACAAGATGCCACTCTCCAAGCCATGCGGGAAGTGTCTGGACCAGTCATCGGCATCGCGCTCGTGCTGTCGGCAGTATTTGTTCCGACGGCGTTTCTTCCCGGCATCACCGGCCGGCTTTATCAGCAGTTTGCCCTGACCATTGCAATCTCGGTGATCCTTTCCGCGTTCAACGCACTGTCTCTCAGTCCTGCGCTTTCGTCGATCTTGCTCAGGCCGCGAAAGAAAGTGCGGGGACCGCTCGGTTGGTTTTACGATCGGTTCAATCGCTTGTTCGGCCGCGCG
Source organism: Spartobacteria bacterium (assembly GCA_021324035.1). Lineage (GTDB taxonomy): Bacteria > Verrucomicrobiota > Verrucomicrobiia > Chthoniobacterales > UBA10450 > AV40. Next base: position 1,694 of record JAJPJU010000146.1, read on the forward strand.
ACGCACGGGTATGTAAATTGGTCGCGGCTCGCGATTCGGAAAGCCGTGCTCAGCTTCGGGTTGCTGGCCGTTCTTGCAGTTGGCGCGGGTTTTTTCGGATCGCGATTGCCGAGTAGTTTTTTGCCGGAGGAAGACCAGGGTTATTTGTATGTTGCGCTGCAACTACCGGACGCAGCTTCGCTCGAGCGCACCGACAAAGTCTGTCGAGAGATTGAGGATTTTTTGAAGCAGACGCCAGGCGTGCAATACACCACCAGTGTCGTCGGGTTCAGCCTGTTGAGCCTGGTCTACGATACTTACCACGCCTTTTTCTTTGTCACCTTCAAGCCGTGGAGCGAACGAACAAAGCCGGAGGAGCAATACGACGCAATCAAGGCCCGGCTCAACAAATATCTGTCGAGTCTCAGTGAAGGGATCGCTTTTGCTTTTCCGCCGCCGGCGATTCCAGGCGTCGGGACCTCAGGTGGCTTCACCTTTGTTCTCGAGGATCGCGCCGGAAAAGACGTCCCGTTTCTTGCCCAAAACATGCAAACATTTCTTGCCGCGGCCCGCAAACGACCCGAGCTCGGCACTCTCATTCCGACCTTTCAGCCGAACGTGCCGCAGGTTTTCGTCACGGTCGATCGTGACAAAGTGATCAAACAGGGAATTGATCTGACCTCAGTGTATCAAACACTGCAAACGTTCATGGGCGGATTCTTTGTAAATTATTTCAATCGCTTCGGCCGGACCTGGCAAACTTACATCGAAGCGGAAGGCGATTACCGCACCGACGCGAAAAACGTCGGCCAATTCTATGTCAGAAACTCGGGAGGCACACCGGTCCCGCTCGATGCCCTCTCGACCATCAAAGACGTTGCTGGTCCGGAATTCACATTGCGCTACAACGAATATCGCTCCGCCCAAATCAACGGGTCGGCCGCGCCGGGCTACAGCTCGAATCAGGCGATGGCAGCGCTCGAAGAAGTCTTCCGCCAAACGATGCCCAATGAAATGGGCTACGATTACCTCGGGATTTCGTACCAGGAAAAGAGAGCCCAGCAAGGCGTTTCGCCGACAACCGTGTTCGGAATGTCGCTTCTTTTCGTTTTTCTGATTCTGGCGGCGCTTTATGAAAGCTGGTCGCTACCGTTCAGCGTTTTGTTAGGCACGCCGGTCGCCGTATTCGGCGCGTTCGTCACCCTTTGGTGGCGCGGAATGCAAAACAACGTTTACGCTCAAATCGGCCTGGTCATGCTCATCGGACTTGCTGCGAAGAATGCGATCCTGATTGTTGAATTCGCCAAAGACGAATACGAAAAAGGCAAACCGCTGCTCGACGCGGCGCTCGAAGGCGCGCGTTTGCGTTTACGGCCGATCTTGATGACGTCGTTCGCGTTCATTTTCGGATGTTTGCCGCTTTGGTTCGCCAGTGGTTCGGGTGCAGTCGCTCGCCGGATACTCGGCTCGACCGTTATTGGTGGAATGATCGCCGCCTCGGGGATCGCGATCTTCTTGATCCCGGTAACATTTTACGTCATCGAACGATTCTTCGCCGGCCACGAAGCGAAATCGGAACCGGGTTCAACCGCGCCGCCTGCGGCATAATGAGGCCGCAACCAGATTTCGTTCACAAGTTTGTCGCCGGAAGTCAAAGCGCACATTATTGCTATTGCACGGCACCGGAGGAAACGAGCGCGATTTGCTCCCGCTGGGACGCGAACTGGATCCTGACGCATCCCTGCTTAGTCCGCGGGGCAAGACATTGGAAAACGGAATGCCGCGGTTTTTTCGGCGTCTGGCAGAAGGCGTTTTCGATTTGGAGGATTTGAAGAAACGAACACACGAACTCGCCGATTTCGTTACCTCCGTGGCGCAGCATTACGAACTCGATGACAAGAAAATCGTCGCGGTAGGATATTCCAACGGCGCCAATATCGCCGCGAGCATGCTCTTACTGCGGCCGGAGATTTTGTCGGCAGCAATCCTTTTCCGCGCGATGGTTCCACTGGTCCCGGAAAAACAGCCTGATTTTTCTTCCCGTTCCGTTTTCATCAGCGCGGGTTCATTCGATCCAATCGTCCCGGCCTCGAATACGAAAGAGCTTGCCGAGTCGCTGCGAACCGCAGGCGCTGACGTAACTATTCGCTTCCTGCAAAGCGGGCACGAGCTCACCACCGCCGATGTGGATTTGGCGCGGGAATGGTTATCTGGAAAAAATTAGCGCACGCGCTCAGGGCGATTCTACACCGCTGAGAATTCCACCGAGATGGCCTGTAATGGCAATCAACGCCAAACCAAGCGCCATCATTGCGAAATACCCGGCGTGGGGCGAACGCCCGGCGACTTTCAAGCGACGGCGTCCCCAAAATAAAAACAGGATCATCACCGCGGTAGCAATCGCGAAGACAAGATGTAGGCGCAGGTTGCCTTTCAACGCCGCGCCCTCAAGTTGCCATTGCCACGCGGTCAGGCCGGTCGCAATCGTGATCGGAAGACTAATCGCCGCGGCAAGCAGATTGAAATAGGCGACAGATTCGAACACGGGCCGCTTTCGCCACACCGCCAGAATTTCGAATACCGCACTTGAAATAAAGAGCGCGATCGGGAAATGGACGATTACCGGATGCTGCGCATGTGGAGCGAGCAGCGCAGCTCTGATATCGAACGGGTTTCCGGCTGCGAAAAATAGCGCACTCATTTTTCGACGACAATCGTTCCAGTCATCTTCGGATGAACGGAACAGAAGTATTCATATGTGCCGGCCGGCCCCGCTGTAATTGTGAATTCCTGGTCGGTATCCAGCGCGGACGACTTCTGAAACTTCTTTCCAACACTCACCACGGTGTGCGGTTCGTCATCGCGGTTAATCCAGGTGATTTTGTCTCCGGCCTTCACCGTCAACGTCGGCGGATTGAACATGAAGTCTCTGATTTCGATGGTGTTTCTCTTGTCTCCACCAACTGCGATACTGGCTGCTTCATCTCCCCTCGCGGCGAGACAAAAGTTGAGGACAATCAGGATCGCTAACAGAACTGCTTTCTTGTTTTGTCGAACGAACGCAATCATATGTTTCATCGGTTAACTGAGGTTTGAGTCGACAACCGCGAGAGCGCTGTTGCCTTGTTTGTAGTGCACGCTCGTTAGGCCGAGCATGCTACGAAGCTTTTCGGCCGGCACTTTCATGGGGCCGGGCGATGGCGCCGTTCCCGGGGCCGGCTGGGGAAACGCGGTCGACATCGCAGTATGAAAGGTGATGTTGCCCTCCACCTTTTGCAGAACCTGGTGGATGTGACCGTTCAAAACGGTGACTGACGCGAACCGTTTCAAAAAACTGAGCGCGCGCTCGCTATCGCTTGTTCCCCAGCCCCACTGCGGATAGACCGCCCACAATGGAATGTGCGCGAACACCACGATTGGCGTGTCGGCGCCAAGTCCTTTCAAATCCGCTTCCAGCCACTCCAGCTGCTCCTCGCCAAGCTGACCAAGTCCGCCCGCTTGCAACTCGAGAACATTCACTAATCCGATGAAGTGGACGCCGTTCTTGTTGAAGCTGTACCAGCCCGCGCCTTTGGCATCGACGCTCTTGAGATAACGGTCCCGGTAGAGCTTTCCGCCATCGTTAAGCACGTCGTGCTCGCCAGGAACAAAGAAAACGTCTTTGGTTCGGCAACTCTTGAGTAGCTGATCGAAAGTATCGAACTCTTCCGGCTTTGATAACTGCGTGATATCGCCGGTATGAATCAGGAAGGAAGGCGGTGCCGGCATCGCATTAATCCGATCCAGCGCGATTTTAAAAGTTTCGGTAACATCCTTGTTCGCTTCCTTGCTGAAGCCGATATGGCTGTCGCTGATTTGCAGGAAACTTAGATCCGTCGCAAGCAGAACGGGCCCCGCCTTGGCGATTTGCGCGAGGGTTTTTGATATAAGGACCCCGCCACTGACCGTCCAAAGCACGCCAGTGCCTGCCCACGCCATACATTTGAGGAAGCCGCGCCGGTCTATTCCGTCGTGGTCGATATTGTGAAGAATGTGATTGTGATCGTTCATAATGTTATCTTTCTGATCACGTTGACCGGGGCCTTGTCCGCATTATTCCCCGAAACAGGAAATTCATGGGCCCGGGAATAAAATTCAGGCTTTCACAGTCTTGTATCTAATGATTGAAAGTAACGACACGTGTTCCGATTAACGGCATCGCCTCGGCTGACCGAATTCGAGAGCAAGGTGCTGCTGCACCTCGACGCCGCCTACAACCTGGCCCGTTTTCTAATGCGCAACGACCAGGATGCGGAGGATGTCGTCCAGCAGGCGGCCCTCCGAGCCTTTCGCTTTTTCGACAACTTTCGGGGCGGAAACAGTCGGGCCTGGTTTTTGCAAATTGTGCGCAACACTTCGTTCACCGCGTTGAAGGAACGGAGGCCTGAAGAAATGAACACCGCTTTTGACGAAGAGATCCATGGTTCTCAAGTCCAGGTCAGCCACGCCGGCGCTTCCCTCGACCTCGCGCACGACCGGCAGACGGTCCGCAATGCAATCGAGCAATTACCGCCGGAGTTTCGCGAGACCATCACCTTGCGAGAGATTGAGGGGCTTCCCTACAAGGAAATCGCCGATATCGCCGGAGTTCCCATTGGCACAATCATGTCGCGTTTGGCCCGTGGCCGCCGCCAACTCCAATCGATCCTTTCGAAGACAAGATGAACCACGACGAAATACGCGAATTGCTTCAGGCTCACGTTGATGGCGAGCTCGACGTAGTCAACTCGCGGGAAGTGGAGAAACATTTGCGCACCTGTGAGGAGTGCCGCCAGATCGAAGAACAAATCAAGCAATTGCAAAACGCGATCGTCAGCGACCGGCCGGCGTTTCGTGCGCCGGCCCATTTACGCAGAAACATTCGCGCCGGCTTACGCCGGGAAGCCGCTGAAGAGAAAGAATTTTCGTTCTGGCCAATTTTCGCCGCCAGCGCAGCCTTTGCGGTGCTCATTCTTGGCTTCGTTTATTTTCAAACGAACCGGACATCGCACGAAGGCGCGATCGTCGACGAGGTTATCGCCAATCACGTGCGTTCACTTTTGGCAACGCATCTGGTCGATATTGCCTCATCCGATCAGCACACGGTTAAGCCGTGGTTTGATGGGAAAATCGATTTTGCCCCGGATGTGCACGACTTCGCGATGAGCGGCTTTCCATTGGTGGGCGGAAGGCTGGACTATCTTGACGGGAAGACGGTGGTCGCACTTGTTTATCAACGAAACAAACATCCGATAAACGTTTTCATAGTGCCGAGCACCGAAAGCGGCGAAACGTCGCCGGTTTCCACAATGCGTCGCGGCTACAACGTGCTGTCATGGAAAAATCGCGAAATGCGGTACTGGGCGGTCTCTGATTTGAACGAGACCGAGCTCCGTCAGTTGGCTGGTCTTCTCGCTCGCTGAATGTAGATTTTGCGCCGAGATTGGTTGACACGTTTGCGATATTGAAACATGGCGGCGACGACAACGACCGAAGAAGAGGACGAGATTTTCTATCGCGACACCGAGGCGGTCGCGTTCCCGAAACTGGACGATCATCAGCTTGCTTTGTTGGAACCGTTGGGAGAACGGCGCGTTCTGAAGCGCGATCATGTTATTTTCAAGGCCGGCGAACGCGATTACGGGCTGATAATTGTGCTGCGCGGCGAAGTGTCTGCGTTCGAGCAACGAGACGGAACCGAACTCCTCCTCGCCACAGCTCATGCGCGCGATTTTATGGCAGATGTCAGCATGTTACAGGGAACTGCTGTGCTTGGAACCGCGCGGGTGACGTCGGACGAGGCCGAAATTCTGTTTGTACCCGCGGACAAAATCCGTCGCGCCCTGGCCGAAATTCCTCGCGTCAGCACGACCATTGTGAATGCGCTAATCATGCGGCGGCGGCGGCTTCTTCGGGATCGCCAGTTTGCCGGGTTTCGGGTTCTGGCGGCACGCAACGAACGCGCCGGTCGTTTGATCGACGATTTCCTGGACAAAAATCATGTTCCCCATCGACTGGTCGAGTTCGAAACCGAACCAGGACAGGAGCTGGCCAATCGTTTCCATCTCACGACGCGCCATTTGCCCACTTTAATTACGCCAACCGGCTCGCCCT
>JAJPJU010000149.1 GCA_021324035.1 Spartobacteria bacterium
CGGGCAGAGCTCCGTCATAAGCGAAATGACTATGTCGCGCCTACGGGCAGAGCTCCGTCATAAGCGAAAATGACTATGTCGCGTCTCGGGCAGAGCTCCGTCATAAGCGAAATGACTATGTCGCGTCTCGGGCAGAGCTCCGTCAGGAGCGCAACGACTACAGATGACCGATTCTCATCAAACCAAGCTCCGTCGGAGCGACATGTTCGTCAGTGTGAGATCGTATACGCTTCCTGATCCCGACGCAGTTCGTGATATTTTTCACGCACGAGATTTTCAAAATTACGCGCGACGTCAGCGACGGTGAGCGATCTGCCGGTCTCTTTTTCCATCGAGGTCATGGTGACGTTCGAAATTCCGCAGGGGACGATGTGGGCGAACGGCGAAAGATCATCGCAAACATTCAAAGCAAATCCGTGCATCGTGATCCAATGACGAACGCCGACCCCGATGGAGGCGATCTTGCGTTGACTTGCCACGCCGTCGCCTTGCGAAGGCCGGTCGATCCACACACCGGTTAATCCTTTACGCCGGATCGCAGAAAGATCGTAGGTCGCGAGAAAATCTATCAAGGTCTGTTCAAGCCAGCGCAGATACAGATGCAAATCCTGTCCGCACCGGCGAAGATCGAGCAGCGGATAGCACATGAGCTGTCCGGGTCCGTGATAAGTGGCCTGGCCACCTCGGTTGATCGCAAATAACGGATGCGGGAGATGCGCTGCGCCTAACAAACTCGATTTGTCGGGCGTGCGCCCGATTGTATAAACAGGCTCGTGTTCGAGCAGAAGAATTTCGTCCACCGCGTTTCCGCTTTCGCGCCTTCGGGCGACGATCTCTTCCTGCATCGCGAGCGCGTCCGCGAAATTCATCCGGCCGAGCCAGCGGATTCGGCATTCTTGTTTGAGGTTTGAGATTTGAGGTTTGATTTTTGCTTGAAGGTCGCTTGTCGCGCCCAAGCTCCGAGCCGCACCGGCAACTCTCGAAGGGCGGGTCATATTTGTTTGGCCCCGGGAATTCCCATGCGCGCGGTCTCCTGGGCGCGCAAGTGAGTAAGGCCGATCGCCAGCGCGTCGGCGGCGTCGTTGTCCGGCGTTTCGGTCAAACCGAGAAGCGCGCGAACCATGAATGCGACCTGACTTTTTCCGGCGCCGCCGCGTCCAACGGTCGCCTGTTTAATTCGAGTTGGCGGATATTCAAAAACGGGGAGTCCATTTTCGGCCGCGGCCAGAATTGCCGCACCGCGCGCTGCGCCTAACAAAATCGCGGTCTTGTGACTTTGCACATAAATCACCGACTCGAGCGCGCAACAATCCGGTTCGTGTTGGCGGATCAATTGCACAAGCTGGTCGCGGATCGCCACCAGGCAGGAAGACGAACGCACCGATTGCGCGTTGTGGATCGTCCCGAAATAAAGCGCGCGGGCTTTTCCGTTATTGGCATCGACGACTGCGACACCGGTATTGCGAAGCGAAGCGTCAATCGCGAGAACGCGCATCTCAGTGCATAAGTCCCTGGGCCAAAAAAACAGCGCCGGCGATGCCGAAGAGCAGGCTGACAAGCCAAAACCGGCGTTTCCCGGTGAGCGCGGAGATCGCGGCGATGGCAATGGCGATCTGAAACATGGTCACGCCGCGAGCGAGGATCTCGTGTTGATGAAAATTAGACTTCGCTTCGCTTTGTTTCGCGTTGGCTTCTTTTTGAATCTCTTTTTGCTCGTCCTGATAGCGTTCGGCCTTTGTTTTGTCTTCTTCGGTAGCATTTCCGCCCAGAGACATTTTCACATCGAGCACTGCGGCTTTGATCCCTTTGGCCTGGTAATAGGCCCACTGATCGGACGATTCGATCTGACTCATCATCGCTTCATTGGCGTGCATTCCTGAAAGCAATCCGGCGATCGCGGCGAGAACAGCGAGAATCGCGGTGCTCAACGCCACCCACGAAATCCATTTTTCGCCGTGCTCGGCATGGTGCTGAATCTCTTCGTGCAAACCTTCCAGCGGGACTTCGGCCTCTTCCATGACGTCCAGTCTAAGGTCGACATTCGTTCCTTCAAGGCCGAAACCATTCGCGGCGTGAGTAAGAGACAAAAGAAAAACGGGCGGCGATCGGAATGTTGCCTTCTGAACGCTTTCTTTATGCGGCGGCCATCAATTTTCTCCACGAAACCTCAGAAGCCGCAAGGCGTTGAGGACGACGACGACAGTGCTGCCTTCGTGACCGAGAACTCCCAGAGTGAGATTAATTTTTTGGGCTAACGCGGAACTGACGAGCAGGAAAACCACGCTCAGCGAAATGATAATATTTTCGCGAATGATCGCTCGAGCTCGCCGGCTCAGAATGACGGCGTGCTCAACATTTTCGATCTTGTCGTGCATCAGAATGACGTCCGCCTGTTCCAGCGCGGCATCCGATCCGCGCGCCCCCATTCCAATGGCGACATCCGCCGCCGTCAAACTGGGTGCGTCGTTAATTCCGTCCCCGACCATGGCGACTTTCTTTCCCTCTCGTCGCCAGCGATGAATGCATTGCAACTTGGCGGCGGGGGTGATTTCGGCGTGCACCTCCTCAATGCCTACCTCCCGGGCAACAGAATCTGCGGCTGACGCTCGATCACCGGTCAGAAGCGCAACCGCAATTCCGCTGCGCTTTAGAAAACCGATAACGCTTCCGGCCAAAGGCCGCACGTGATCGCGCAAGTAAATAACTCCGATCGGCTCGCGCGAAGCGACCCAAACTTCCGCGTCGTTTCCACTCGAAATTTGTTTCAGGTCAATGCCGCGATCGCGAAGAAGACGGCGGCTGCCGACAACAATTCTTTCGCCATTGACGTCAGCCTCCATGCCGAATCCAGCAATGTTTTGGAAATCGGTCGCCTTCAACCGCGGCAGTTTGCGCCGGTCGGCTTCACCGACAATCGCGTGGGCGAGAGGATGCGTGGAAAATCTTGCCACCGCCGCGGCAATCGCGAGCGCTTCGTCTTCATTACGTCTGCCCTGAGTGTCGATCTTGCGAACGATCAGCGCGCCAGTCGTCAAAGTGCCGGTTTTGTCGAACGCGAATTGATTTACGGACGCCAGATTTTCAATTGCCACCCCGCCACGAAATAAAATCCCGTTGCGGGCGCCGGCGGCGATGGCAACCAGGATTGCTGACGGGATTGAGAGAACCAGGGCGCAGGGTGACGCGACAACCAGCAATGTCATTGTGCGATACAGGGCTTCGGGCAGCGGCTTTTGAGCAAATAAAATCGCAAACACGACTGCACTGAGTCCGAGGACGATCCAGGTGTAATAACGGCTGAAGGTATCGGTGAATCTTTGGGCCGGCGCTTTTTGTTCCTGCGCGGTCCGGATCAAGGCCAGAATTCTATGGAGCGCACTGTCTTCCGCGGCGCGGTTAACCCGAATCACCGCCTGACCATCCAGATTGAGCGTGCCGCTGCTGACTGGATCGCCCATTCGCTTCGGAACCGGAAACGATTCTCCGGTAAGCGCGGATTCGTCAGCAGAACTGGCGCCTTCGATAACGACGCCGTCGACCGGAAACAGTTCGCCGGCCTTGATTAGCAACTCGTCGCCGGGTTGGACTTCTTCGACGGCCACTTCAATCCAGGAATCTCCCAAGCGGCGCAACGCGCGTTGCGGCGCCGTTTTTAATAACGATTCGAGCGTCTTATTGGTCCGGTGATTGGCAAATTGTTCCAGGGCGTTACTGAGCGAAAAAAGGAACAAGAGGGTTGCGCCTTCAGTCCAGGCTTTAACGGTCGCGGCCCCTAGCGCGACGAAGAACATCAAAAACTGAATGTCGATCTTGTGTTGTTTTAGCCCGCGCCAGACATCCTGGGTGGCAAACCAGCCACCGGAAAGATAAGCCAGCACGAACGGCGCGATCAACCAGGCGCCTGAAAATCCTGCCCGCTGCAAAAAGAAACCGAGCAACGTGGTAGCGCCGCAAATCGCGACGAGCGCGAACATAACTCGATGGTCGTGCTCGACCGCAGGAGGAACCGACCGGTTGCGCCACTGCGGGAGGCGAATTCGTTTCCAAATCAACCGCGCTTCATTGGGCGCGTGAGCGCGGTGAAATTCGAGAACGTGATCATTGATATGATGTTCGTGAAAAAGCGGCGAGTGACCGTTCGGTGCGACCGAAATTCGCCAACGCCCATCAAATTCGCGATGAACGCCGGCAGTGAGGCGTTGCAGAAGCTCGGTTGGCGGAGTTCGGTAGAAACCGAGGCCGATCTCGCGGGATCCGGCGTCGATCCGAATCTGTTTAACTTCGGGATGGTGCGCGAGGATCCGTTCGGCTTTTTGGCCGACATCGGCCACCGGCATCGAGCTTTGCGCCTTCACATCAGATCTTCCTTTCAGAATGTCAGTTATGATGCAGCCACCAGCCAAGCAGAGCGGTCAAAGCTACGACCACGGTTATAAAATAAAACGCAACGATTTGTTCCATGTTTTTCCTTCCTCGCAATTTCCGGCCGGGACGGTTATCGCCGCGCAGCTACGCCTTTGGCAAAAGCCAGTGAATGAGCAGCGCGTACACCCCGACCATGATCAAAGCCAGAACTACGACGATATAATCCACAACTTGGGTTCCTTTCTGACTAAGAGCTTGCCGTCGATTGTCGGGCTCAGCTTGCTGGGTTTTGCGTTTTACTGGGCAAAAATTGCTGATCGATAGGACGGCGGTGGCCTTGCAAAGGCGCCATTCTCCAAGACAAAAAACGCACACCATTTAACAACCGCCGCCGAGCCGTAGCGGCGCGACATGGGAAACTGCTTGCATGAAAACGCAAGCATTGCTCGAACGCGGCAGCTCGAGCGGGATCAGCCTGAAACGCATTCTCGTGCCGGTGGATTTTTCGCCCTTGTCCAAGAAAGCGTTGCATTACGCGGCTCGCATGGCCCAGCAGTTCGGCGCGGAAGTAAATATTTTGCACGTTGCCGAACCGGAAGTTCCGCCGGCCTTCGACGGATTCATGATGGCGCCGCCTCCCATTTTTAATGGAACACACTCATGCAACGGTCAGCTCAAGACTCTGGTCAGTGTTGTCCGCAAAGCCGGAGTTGACCGGGTGAGCTCAAGCGTCCGGACCGGACTCGCCGCCTTTGAGATCGTGGAAGCGGCCAAGGAACTCGATGTCGATTTGATCGTGATTGCGACCCACGGCTACACCGGATGGAAACATTTCGCGATCGGCAGCACGGCCGAGCGGGTAGTCCGGGCAGCGCCTTGTCCGGTTCTCGTCGTCCGCGAAAAAGAACACGAATTCGCTTAACCCCCCAAACCACTAAATAAATAATGAACACACTGCTCGAAAAACCAACGCTAACCAAAGAAAAGGGCGCTGAACCAATGGCCATTCGCGTGGGATTGCACCCTTTCCTTGCCGGAATGAATCCGACCCATCTTGCGCTTTTGACCGATTGCGCAATCCCGGTCCAGTTCCGGAAGGGGCAAACCATTTTGCGCGAAGGCGAAATGGCAAACCGGTTCTACCTGATCGAGAGCGGGAAGGTTATTCTCGAATCCGGCGAAGGATTCGGCGAGCCAGTCATCATCGAAACAATCGGCGCCGGAGATTTGCTTGGCTGGTCCTGGATGTTCCCACCTTATGTCTGGCATTTTACTGCCCGCGCAATCGAACCGACCCAGGCGATCTTTTTCTATGGCACGATTCTGCGGGAATATTGCGAACGCGATCATTCGTTAGGCTACGAGCTGTTCAAGCGAATGACGCCAGTCATGATGAAGCGGTTGCAATCAGCTCGCCGCAAGATGCTGTCGGTTCACGCCCATCGGGCCGAGCTCGAGCCAGTGGTCCTGGAGTCACCGTTCCTGGATCAGGAGCTCGATGTTGTCGACGAATGAGCATGAAATCGCGGGCAAAACGGAGATAACGGAGCAGCCCGCGCTGCAGAATCTGCACTTGGCGAATCGCACAGTCGTATTGCCGCCAGGCGACGCCACGAAAGGCTGGTAGCTTCCTCAGACATAGCACTTTGGTCTGACTAGTCGAATCGCGTTGACGCTCCATTATCACGGGCGGAAGTTATCCTGTTTCCCGTGTCCATGACCGTAGAGTTGACTCAGCGCGAAGATTCGAACAAGCAACTAATCGACATGTTGCGGCGGTCGCGAATGTTTCGCGATTACGAGAACGTTTTTACCAAAGCAACCGGCCTGGCGTTGACCCTGCGGCCGTTGGAATTCTGGCAACTCGCTCATCGCGGCAAGAAGCACGAGAACCCGTTTTGCGCGATGCTGGCGGAGCATCCCAAGTCGCTGGCAGTTTGTTTGCAATCCCACCAGGAGATGATTGATCACACCGGATTGCTGCCGCACACCGTGACCTGTCCATTTGGCCTGACCGAAACCGCGATTCCGGTGAAACTTGGCGCGGACGTTGTCGGCTATCTGCGCATTGGTCAGATATTGCGCCACACGCCGGCGAAATCGGACACGAAGAAAGTCACTCGCGAACTGGAGCGATGTGGTTTGAATTTCACCGGCGAATTGCGCAAAGCGTGGGAGAAAAATCCCCTTATTCCGCCGGACAAATACAACGCGATCGTCCGGCTGCTGTCATTTTTTGGCGAACAGCTTTCCGCATTGACCAATCAGCTGGTCCTGGAACGGCAAAATATCGAGCCGCCGCTGGTGCAGAAGGCGCGCGAGTTCATTGATAAACACAAAACGGAAGCGCTTTCGCTCTCCACTGTCGCCCAAGCGGCCGGGGCGAGCTTGTTTCACTTTTGCAAAGTTTTCCGCAAATCGACCGGATTGAAGTTTACCGATTACGTCGCGCGGATCCGGCTTGAAGACGCCCGGACTCAACTTCTCAATCCCAACCGTCGGATCAGTGAAGTTGCCTACGATGTGGGATTTCAATCGTTGACCCAGTTCAACCGGATGTTCAAACGCGTGTTCGGGCAATCGCCCACGGAATTCCGAGAGCATCTGAACGGCGGCGCCACTCGAAAACCTGCCAGGGTTTTGAGTAACAATGACTAACCCACACAAAGTCGGGTTCGTAATCGGCGCCTTAATTGGCGGGTGGCACGTACTTTGGGCGCTTCTGGTTCTGATCGGATGGGCGCAGCCCATCATCGATTTTATTTTTTGGGCGCACATGATTGAGCCCATTTACCGAATCAAAGCTTTCGATTCCAAAGCAGCAGTAACCTTAATCGCGGTGACTGCTGCAATCGGTTACGTGTCCGGTTTTATCGGCGCGTTTATTTGGAACCGCCTGCATCGGCGTAGCGCAGACTGCGCAAAAACCGGCTAACCTTTAACAAACCGCGAAGAGCTTCCAGCCGGCGCCAGGTTGATTCTTACGGTATGAAAACCGTAACTGTTCGACGCCAAAGAAAACCGGGTCGGCGCGCGCAACGGAGCGCAGCGTGCACTCCAAAATATCGAAAACTTACAGCCAACCCGTTTCCAGAGAGACGCATGACAAACAAATTTCGGGAGTCTCATCAGGCGCGGTAGCCAGTCCCCGCCCGAAGAAATGCGCAAGAAACGGCGAATTTTTCGCAAACAACGAAGAGCCTTCCGCGCGTGCCCGCGCCATGTTCAGGCATGAATTCAACGATCACCCTTCCGAAACCGCAACAAAGCGGGATTCCGGCCGCGGCTAAAGCCAAAGCGCTTCGAATTCGAAATATTCTGATCGCAACGGACTTCTCGCCGGCTTCGCTTCGAGCGGCCGAAGCGGCGTTACCGCTTATGAAATCATTCAATGCTGAATTTCATTTCATTCATGTAGTTCCGCCGGATCATTCGCTTTCGATGTTCGCCGATATGCCGATGATTTTACCAGATGCGGAAGTGCGACGTCGGATTCACCGGCGTCTTCAGGAGACAGCGACGAAGTTTTCGGTTCCGCTGCGTCCGAAAAACGCCCATGTGCTCAAAGGGCGCCCTTTCGAGCAAGTCTGCCAACTGGCTCGCGATTTGAACATTGACCTTATCGTCACCGCCACGCGCGGACATACCGGCCTGAAACATCTGACGTTGGGAAGCACCGCCGAACGAATCGTCCGCTATTCGCCGTGTCCGGTTGTAGTGGTGCGGCCGCCGCGTCGAAGGGCGGGAGACAAAAAACTGAATCGAATGCAGTTCAAAAGGATCCTGGTGCCAGTTGATTTCTCAGACTGTTCCGAACACGGTCTCAATTATGCCCGGGCGCTGGCCAATCGCTTCGGCGCCGAACTTGTCTTGCTAAACTCGGTCGCGCTCGAGTACTACGTCAGCAACGACGAATATGCTCGTTACGATTTTCCGCAGCTCGCGCGACAGGCCGAGGCGGCAGCACGACGGCGGCTGCAAGATCTGGTTGAAAAAACAAAATGGAACGGCGTTCACGTTCGAACCCGTCTCGAGATCGGGCACGCCGGTCAGCAAATTTGTGATCGCGCTGAAGACCTTGGCATTGACCTGATCGTCACGTCCTCCCATGGCCGCACCGGTTTCAAACACGTGCTCGTTGGGAGCACTGCCGAATACGTGGTGCGGCACGCCCCGTGTTCCGTCCTCGTCGTTCCCAGTCACGAACGAATTCTAATGACTTCGAAGACGAAAAAATTATGAAAACGACAATCCTGAAGCTCGCTCTCGGCCTGATTTTGACCGGAACTTTGCTGACCGCGGCCGCACCGGCACCCAAATCCCGAAATAATTCCGCACGCGCATTCACTTACGCCAACGTAGTCGCGTATTTCAAAACCACGCATCTCCGGGCAACCGAAGTCCAAAAGCGTTGCACTGTTTTTTTTGAAGGCGAATGGGCCGGCTCAAATGTTTACAATTACTGTCTGATCGTCGTCGAGAATTCCGATGCGGACGTGCAGGTCACATTTTATCTGACCGACG
>JAJPJU010000151.1 GCA_021324035.1 Spartobacteria bacterium
CCGGTCCGGTTATCAGTCTGGCGACATTAACTTCTAAACCACTCAACTCCTCAACCTTCCTATGCCTCGCTTCAAACAAACCATTCCGATCGACGATTACGTAATCGATGTGCTGATGCGCGACCTGGTCGGACATGATCAGCACCCCGCAGCCTATCTGGTGTATGTCTGTCTTTACGGCCGAGCGGCGCGCAATAACTGGAAAGCGCTTTTCATTAGCTTGCGCGCCTTAGCAGATGCTACCGGCCTTTCCAAAAGCGCCGTTCACGTCGCGCTCCAACGTTTGCGTCGTCGCGAATTGATCGTTACCCAGCGCCAGCACGCGACCGCCACACCCCGGCATCGCGTTCTGCGCCATTGGCGAAAAGAGTTCGGCAAGAGTTGATTGTTGATACCAGATTAGAACGAAAGGATTGAAGGCAGTCGGCTCAACCCCTAAACCACTAAACGTCTCAACTTCCGCTAATGGATTCGGTTTCGGTTTTCTTTCTAGCCCAAGGCGAGCAATCCGCCGCCAGCGTCATGGATCGCCTCGTTACTTTTATTCGCGGTGCAACCCGATCGCTTGATTTCGCGGTCTACGACATGCGATTGAGCGATCCATTAAAAGCAACGTTGAGCGCAGCGCTGCGCGAGCGCGCCGCCGCCGGCGTGGAAATTCGAATTTGCTTCGATGGAGATAAACCATTGACGCCCAATCTGGCGGCCGGCCAGGACCCGGCGCCGGCCGGCACCAGCGCATGCGTTCAATCGCTTGGCTATTCCTGGAAAAAAATCGCCGGCATGAAATTGATGCACAACAAATTCGTCGTCCGCGACGGAGCATCGATCTGGACTGGCTCAACCAATCTTACCGACGACGCGTTCACTTTGATGGAGAACAACATCGTCATCATCGATTCCAAAGTTCTGGCCGGTTATTACGTCGAGGAATTCGAGCAATTGTGGCAGAGGGAAAATTTCGATAACACCGGTAACATTCGCACCATGGTGACGCCGGTGACGTTTGGCGGCCAGCCCGGCGACGCACGGGTAATGTTTTCACCGGGTTGCGGCCAGGAGATCGACGCCGAAATTGCCCGCCGCGTTCGCGAATCCAAACGTCGCGTGCGGATCTGCAGTCTGTTGATCAATTCAGGCACGCTCATTTCCGAGCTCGGCAATTTGCTCGGGCGCGGCAACGTGAACGTCGACGGCATCTATGATCGCACCCAAATGGCAGATGTTTACAAACAATGGCAGGAAGTGCCGTCGAACCGCTGGAAAATTCCGGCCCTTCGGGAAATTGTTACGCGCGCAAATCTGGCTGGCAAAAATTCAACGCCCTACACGCCGACCAGCATTCATGATTTCATGCACAACAAAGTGCTCGTGATCGACGATACCGTGATCACCGGCTCCTACAATTTTTCCCGAAGCGCGGAATTCAACGCGGAGAACATTCTCTTCATCGACAGCGCCTCGCTCGCCGAGACCTACAGCGCTTACATCGATCATCTGATTCAGAAGTATAGATAGTGACGAGTGACGGGTGACCAGCCATTGCAGAGGGCGATTGAATTTCAGCCGCCATCCTCGTTCGGTGAACGGTCTTTACCTGAAAGAACTCGCGATTGATTACGAACTATGATTTATGCGTCATCTTGCTGCCAAACCGACCCAAACGTTGGTTCGCGTCTATCGTTTTTTGTTTTGTAACTTTTACTTTTTGATCTGTTGAGATGGGCGATTTCAGGATCGAGTTTTTTCCTGGATTCCTGGTTTCCTGATTAAGTTGTGTCTGACTCGCCACTTGTTACACGCCTGCCAGGCCGTAATGGGATGAAGGCTGGTCACTCGTCTGTCCGCCGTAGGGCTGCTGAAGGAGGATCACGGCCTTCCGTCGATCCGCGCTTCGAAGATCGTGAACGCCAGCCCGGCCTCGATCTGCTCCGCGCCATCGCGATAATTGTGGTCATAATTTATCACGCTGGCATCATGGGATTTCCAACGCCCGGCCGCGTGCATCGCTGGGGATGGATCGGCGTCGATCTGTTTTTCGTTCTGAGTGGTTATTTAATCGGCGGGCAACTGCTGGGGGCGTTGGTTCGCGAAAAGCGGATCGATCTGGGCCGCTTTTTCGCGCGCCGCGGATTGCGAATCATGCCGGCCTATTTGGTTGTTCTGGCGATCTACATTTTTCTGCCGTCGTGGCGCGAATATCCGGACATGTATCCGTGGTGGAAATTTGTCATCTCGGTCCAAAACATCGGATTGCACGGTGGCACCGCGTTCTCGCATGCCTGGTCGCTTGCCGTTGAGGATCAGTTTTATCTGACGCTTCCCTTCATCTTATTGTTGCTGAACAATCGTCCCCGCGCGGCGTTCATTCTGCCGTGTGTAATCTTTGCCGGCGGAGTTCTGCTTCGAGCATTTCTCGCGCTTCAATTTCCAGCCGAAGTTGAAGGCGTTTCGTTTCGCGATTTTCAGGCGTGGATCTATTATCCGACCTGGACCCGGCTCGATCCTCTGGTTTGCGGTGTGGCCCTGGCTGCAATTGAAAAATTTCGGCCACAATGGTGGAGCCGCTTAACGAGTTCTGCCATCTGGATCTGGCTGCCGGGCCTCGGATTAATTGTTTACGCGTTGTGGTTGGGAGAAGGCGATTATCTGGAAGTTGCATCGGCCGTCTCGCAGTTTTCGCTTCTGGCTGTCGGTTTCTCGGCGTTGCTGATTTGTGCGGTCAGTCCGCGATCAATTTTGCGACGGATCAAAATTCCGGGTGTGGCCTTCATCGCCAGCATTTCTTACAGCGCATATTTGATTCAGAAACTGGCGATTCATGGATTCGAACAGTTCTGTTTAAGTCGCAACGTCGAACCAAGCTCGGCAGTCGGCCTTATCGGCGTCGAGCTTTCCGTCTACATCGCGGCGACAATTTTATTTTTCGCCGTCGAAAGGCCATTTCTCCAACTGCGGAAACGAATTGCTCCACGCAGGTAGGGGCGATTGTCCTCAATCGCCCGTGGCCACGGTCTCTGTTATTTCCTCTTTCGTTCTCCAGGGCGACATTCGTCCGAACAATCCCCGAGTCGCAGTCGCTATGTCCTCTGCTTTGGCGACGCCACTTTCGATCAACGCGCCTCCGGTGCTGTCCCAAATTTTCCGTACCACCAGCGTGCCATTTTCACGAACGATCCGGCCAAGGTGTTGAACCGCGGCCGCAGTCGCGGATGTCCGAATCAAGTCCGGCGACGTGCGCGACGTAAGTTCGCAGTAACCTCGCGCAACTTCGCCAACGCGCAGGGTGAGAAATGCGTTGGCAGCGCCATTGGAAACGCATTTCACCAATAGTGTTGAAATCCCGCCGATGCCGGGAATTCTGTTTGCGATATCGCCTTTAATCGCAGGCACGACTGAAGTCACAATCGGTGCGAGCATTGCGCCGATGTCGA
>JAJPJU010000162.1 GCA_021324035.1 Spartobacteria bacterium
ACTTCGGCGCCTTCGGCCGCCAATTGCTTCGCAATTCCCGCGCCGATTCCTTTCGATCCTCCCGTTACCACCGCAACTTTCCCAGCTAACTTTCCATTTTGCATTTTGTTCCGTTCAATTCCTGATTGGTAAATTTTCAATCCATCGTCAGAACAACTCGGAACCGCACTTTGCCGCTGTGCATTCGTTGGTAGGCTTCGCCTGCACGGCTGAGCGGGAATTTTTCGATCATCGGATGCACACCAGTAAGTGCGCTGAATTCCAATGTGTCCTGCGAATCGCGCGCGGTTCCTGAGTACCAGCCCGAGATTTTGCGCCGTCCCATGATTAACGGCATGACGCTGACGGTAAGCGGATCGTTCGGGGCGGCGGGTATTAACAAGTTTCCATCGACTCCCAAAGCTTCAACCACCGATGAAATTGCTTTTCCACTTGGCGCTGTCGCCAAGATCACTCGGGCCCCGCCGAGTTTCTGCAACTCCTTGACCGGATCCGCAACATCCGAATCGATATAATGATGGGCACCGAGTTTCCTCGCCAGAGGCTCTTTGTCTTTGCCGCGTCCAAGAGCCACGGTTTGAAATCCCATTTGCCGCGCGTATTGGACGCCGAGATGTCCAAGGCCACCGATGCCTTGCACTGCGACAACATCGCCTGGGCGCGCACCTGAATGTCTCAACGCATTGTAAACGGTGACGCCAGCGCACATGAAAGGAGCGGCTTCTTCCGCCGGCACATCATCTGGAATTGCCGCCAACGTTTCGGCCGGCGCGATTACGTACTCGGCATAACCGCCATCGAAGTCGATTCCGGTGACTTTGCGCGTGGCGCACATCGCGAAATCGCCGCGCCGGCATTGGTCGCACACAAAATCGTGTCCGCCATGCCAACCAACACCGACGCGTTGACCTTTGTTCCAGTTCGGAACGCGATCTCCAACCGCATCGACGCGTCCGGCGATTTCATGTCCGGGTACGCGTGGATATTGAAGGCCCGGCCAAAGTCCTTCTTTGACGAGAACATCGCTATGACAAATGCCGCACGCTTCAACTTTCACACGCACCTGTCCCGGTCCTGGCTGCGGAACTTCTCGCTCGACTAATTCGAAATCTCCGCCCGCTTTGCTGATCTGCGCTGCCTTCATTTTCATATTGGGAAGCTCCGGCTGATCAGGCGGCAAACGCGTGTTGATATTGGTTCAACTCATCAACCTGAGATCGTTCGAAGATGTGCGCGTGTTTGGTTTCGGCCGGTCGAAGATTGAGTCGCTCGACATGGGCTTCGACCAAATCGGGCAGGAGCAGGTGCGGAAACAAAGTTAGGTTCCGGGCCCGCGATTCTTCTTCGTCGAGCACAAGGTGAATGACTTCGCCCAATTCAGGATAAGCGGATTCGTAATCGCGCTGAAGCTGTTGCTTCAGGTTGCGGAGGGCAACCGCGACTGTCTGGAGGAAAACTGTTCTGGCGGGGTCGGTTATCGGATCAGTTTTCATAGGATCGAATTTTTCCGGATTAGGTGGATTTATACTTGACTGGTCGTCTATAAAATTGAGAAAAAAAGAGACTACGTAGCGGTCGCTTGGGCTCGTTTTACCCCGAGAACATCCTTGGCCACGCCCTTGAATGCGCGCAGCATTTCAATGTCGTTTTGAATTCGTGCCTGGGCGATTGTGCCCTGATAGCACGCGAACAGCGCCCGGGCTTTAGCGTCCGGATCCGGGGCGTCAAGTAATCCCTGTGCGGCGGCGTCCCGGACGGTAGAGATAAAATAGTTCAGCTTGTCATCCATAATTCGATCGATGGTCGCGCGCACCGTCTGGTCCTGTGTGCTAACCTCGCTGCCGACATTGATAAATGGGCATCCCAGGATGGAGCCGCATTTCTGCTGAACTTCAGCCAGCCGGTCGTGGACATAATCAAAGTAGCGGTCGAACCGCTCCAAAGGCGGAACAGTGGCCGAAAAAGTATCGTTCATATCGGCCTTTTTCTTGTTCCACTCTGCTTCCAACGCTGCAGACGCCAGTTCCGATTTGGACTTGAAGAAATAATAGAAGCTTCCCTTTTTCGCGCCGGCTTGCTCGCAAATAGCGTCCACCGACGTGGTGCCGTAGCTATTTCGCCACATGAGATCCATCGCGGCGTCGAATAGGCGCTCTCTCATGTCACTTACTCTTGGCATGTCCTCCCTTTAAGATGGGTGGACCGACCAGTCAACTATTTTGTTCGAGGATTTTTCACGCCTCTAGGCCGGTAGATCACGCCTCATCAGCCACTGCCGGCAGAAACCGGCGCGAAAGCGGGCGCTGGACTCCAACGTTCCTGCTTCAGGAATATTGTTTCCTGTCGTAGGCCACGATGTTGTCCCACTCGTCCGCGGATGAACGGGCGACGAAGGCGACCACCGGTTCGGTCTGACTCATGTTGAACACTTCGTGGGGAACGCCCGGCTTGATGTAAATGAAATCGCCGGCCTCGTTTTCCACTACATTCTTACAGCCCTCGCCAAACTCGTGACGGACCTTGCCTTCGATGATGTAAAGGATCACTTCGAAATCGACGTGAATGTGCGCATAAG
This sequence comes from Spartobacteria bacterium, assembly GCA_021324035.1. Taxonomy (GTDB): domain Bacteria; phylum Verrucomicrobiota; class Verrucomicrobiia; order Chthoniobacterales; family UBA10450; genus AV40. Next base: position 2,576 of record JAJPJU010000162.1, read on the forward strand.
CTACGCCTCCTGGAGGAATGGTGGCGATGTTGGCCGACAATTTCTTCGTCCCGACGTTTTTCGCCGACATCCCTTGCTTGTAATGAATACCATTCCAATCCCGGCGCCTGCCTCCGCCGCGGATGGTCAAAATTCCGTCATGATCTTCGACCGCCTTGAGTTCGATATCGCTCATAAGAAAGTTGAGAGGTTGAGGAGTTGAGATGTTGAGTTGGCAAAATCGCTAACTCACTAAATCATTAAATATTCGTCGCTAACTCGGCACGCTGTTTCGTCGCGGAAGGAGTTTAGTCACTGCTGCGTTGGTTGTCTTCTCCAGAAGACTTCCCCAAGCGCTCAGGATTACCAGGACAATCAGAAAGGTGAGGAGAAAAATGAGAATTGTTTGCGGCCTGACGCGCAGGCCGAGCCAAATCACGTACGGTTGATGGGTCAGATAAAGACCGTAGGAATAAATGCCGACCAGGCTGAGGACTTTGGCAAACCCAGGAACGCGCGAAATAAATCCGGCGAGTCCGACGATCACCAGAAAACAACAAGTGCCGGTCGCAAAATCAACGTAGACATAGCTGTAGTCGTAAAGCCAGAGCGCCGCCGGGTACAAAACCAGGCCTGTGACGAGACCCGGTCCGCGCAAAAGAAACCAATCTGTCCGTTCTGACTGGGAATGCCATGACGCCAGCGCCATCCCGAGGGCAAATTCGGGAAGACGGCAAACTGCGAATCCGCCCAGGACCCACAATCCGTTCTGCGGCCATGGCCCGAGAAAAAGGTAACGCACAAAAAATCCGAGAGCGCAGGCGACGATCAAAAATATTCCGGCGCCGAACTTTCGCGCAGCCCAGAAGAGGAGGGGAAACATCAAATAAAATTGGATCAACATCGCGAAATACCACCAGGCGGCGTTGAGGTACATGAAATTCATTTCGATGTTGATGAAGCGCAGTCCGGTTAAACTGAAAACGATTCGTTCATCGACTGGCTCAAGCTTCGCAATGAACGGCGAAACGAAGTAAACGAGATGCGCCACCCAATACATCGGATACAGCCGAACGAACCGCGCCCCATACCAGCCGCTCCATTTCAGATCGCCTTTCGCAGCGTGGCGGCTCGTTGATTGCATTAACGTCCAACCGCTCAGGATGATGAACGCGCCGACAGCGTGAAAACCAAGTCCGGAGATTTGCCACCAGGCCGCGCGCAGAAATGAAACCGTTCCGGCGGCAATACCGCTCCAATGGGCCGGCGGAGGTTCGTAATGTTCGAACACTGTCCGGAAGAAGTGAAAATAGACCACGAACGAAATCGCCAGCGCCTTGGAAATGTCGATCCAGACAAGTCGCTTCATGAGGTTCGCTGTTTTTCGATCATGACCAGGGCAATGCCGCCGAGCACGGCAATCGACGCAATGACGTATCGCAAAGTGACCGGTTCGTGGAGCAAAAGAATTCCGCCGGTCGCTGCCAGCACCGGCACGCTGAGTTGAACGGTTGCGGCGCTGGCCGCTTTTAAGCCGGTCAACGCCGAGTACCAAATCACGTAACCAAGACCGGAGGTGATGGCTCCGGAAATTACGGCGTAAGTCACGCCTAACGAATCGAATCGCATTCCTTTGAGCGCGACGATGCCGGTCAACACCGCAAAGGGAACTGCGCGCAGGAAATTTCCGGCCGTCGCCGCGGCAGCGTCGGATGCAGTTCTACCGCGCACAGAATAAACACCCCAGGCGATGCCAGCGGCCAGCATGAAGATCGATCCGGTCAACGGCGGCGCCGAAATGCCGGGAAACACCAGCACGACGAGTCCGGCCAACGCGATCACAATTCCGATGATTTGAGTTGGATCCAGGCGTTCGCCTTTGCGGAATCCCCAGAGAATCATGGTGGCCTGGACCGCGCCAAACAACAGCAACGCTCCGGTTCCTGCTGAAAGAGTGACGTAAGCGAACGAAAATCCCGCAGCATAAGTGAAGAGTGCGATTGCGGATGGCCAATTGCCATTTCGCAGTGACGAGTGACGGGTGACGGGTGACGAGAAGGAAGATCGGATCATCACGATTAACCACAACGCAACCGCTCCCGAAAAAATTCGCACAAATGTGAACGTCGCCGGATCAACTTTGGTTTGCTTAAGGGCCGCACGGCAAAGTAGCGAATTGCTGGCAAACGCGATCATTGCCAGCAGGGTCAAAAAGAAAACTCGCATACGTCCAGAAGTCACAGGTCAGCCGTCACAAGTGAAATGTCCCAGATCGAGTAAACCGTATTCTCGTGGTCGTAGTTAGTCTTCCAAATCGAACTTCGGTTTTCTGGATGAAACTTTTTTGTAGGTGCCGGCGGCTGTCACGTTAAACCCAAAGCCGCAGATCCCGTCTTGGGTGACAACCAATTTTCGATCAGTGAATTTCAGGACAATTTTGCATTCGTCTTCCGCGCCGTCGGGTTTGAAGCTGGCGGTATTGCCTTCGATCCGGATGATGCCTGCGCCTTCACCGGTGTTAGCGGTCGGGCCGGCGGCCGATTCGTGTTCCCAGACGCCGGAGAATTCGACTTGAAGCTTTTGCTGTCCGAGCGCCCAAATCTTGAACTCGTTCTGCCTGTATCTCCAGGTGCCGTTCACCTGGTTCGCGGTCACCTCGGATTGGGCAGCGATATGGGAAGCGATCGTTAAGAAGAAAGCGATAACCGGAATCGGCTTTTTCATGCGCCGAGATTGGACTAGTCGTGTCGATCCTGTCTACTTCTTAGGTAGAGAGTCTCGCTCGATACTCAAACAGGAAAATGGTTGTTGTAATTTTTGGAGTTGCCGGAGTTGGGAAAACAACGGTCGGCAAATATTTGGCGAAAAAATTGGGATGGAAATTTTATGACGCCGACGACTTTCATCCGGCGTCAAATATCGAGAAAATGGGTCGAGGCGTTTCTTTGACGGACGAAGATCGACGGCCGTGGTTGGAACAGCTTCGCAATTTGATCGAACGATGTCTGGCCGCGAACCAAAACGCGGTGCTTGCCTGTTCGGCGTTGAAGAAAAAGTATCGGGACCGGCTCCGCGCCAGTGCGGATGTAAAATTTGTTTTTTTGCGCGCCGACCATGAACGCGTGGCCAAGCAGTTGGAAAATCGGCGCGGCCACTATTTCGATTCGAAGCTTCTCGAATCGCAGTTCGCTGATCTGGAAGAACCAGAGTCAGATGAGGATGCCGTCATAGTCGACGTCATCGGCGAGCCCCGGGATGTCGCGGGCAAGATTGGGTCCATTTTACGCGGCGGTTCGCAGTGATAGTTTGAGGCATGAAACTTCCAACCGTCCAGGAACAGAAACGATTTCGATCGCCCACAGTCACGCCGCAGGCATTGGCGTGGGATGGCAAACAACTTTGGGTTAGCTCGCGCGACTTGGGTTTTTTCTACAAACTCAGCGCCGACGGGTCAAAAATCGTCGAAGAGGTTGATCCGCCCGGGGTGATTTGGGCGGCGGTCGCCACCAACGGTTCCATGCACCTGACCATTGGCAAAGGTTTGGACGACAATCGCTACGTATATCGTCACAACGCCAAGGACGGCTTTACAAAATTATTTGCCTGTCCGGATTTCACTGGATCGTATCTGAGCTTTGACGGCGAAAATATTTATCTCAGTCAGTGGTACGAACAGCGCATTTTGAAAATGGATAAGAAAGCCAACGTTGTCGGAACGATCAATATTGGCGCAGAAATCTGCGGCCAGACATTCGCCAATGGCGCGCTGTATGTGTTGCGCGGGACGGAGAATGTTCCGCGGCCGCCTTACGCGGGAGGCAAACCGACGCCGGAGCGATTTAAAAGCGGTGTGAAAGAAGGCGAAGAACAGTGGTGGATTTCACTCGTCAACCTGGGCGACAAGACGCCCGACGTTGTAGACGTGGCCAAAGTTCCGTTTGCGGCCCGATCATTAACTTTCGACGGCAAGAATTTCTGGTCGAACCATCGGGCTGCGAACGAAACGGTCTGTTTTTCGATCAGGTAGAGGCGACTGACCTCAGTCGCCATTGGCGGCTCGGTGAGCCGCCGCTACCTTCACGCGCTTAGAATTCCGGCGAATCTATTGCGATAGCGCCAGAACACGACTATCCAAAGCAACGTCGCGACCACGCCGGGCCCAATGCCGGCAGGCTCCATCAGAAGATGAAACGCCCAAATGTTGAAGAGAATCGCGGCGAGAATTGTCAGACCGAGCGGAACGAATTTTCCGGTCAGCAGCATTAAGCTGCTCAGGAGCTGCATTGCGCCGATGACTTGGGCGTAATGGCTCGCGGTGAAGACTTTGACGTAATCGCCAGCCAGGCCCGGCGGCGGAGGAGGTTGGGGGAGAAAAGTTAGAAATGGAAACACGCCGAATACGACAAAGGCCAAACCGAGAAGTGTGCGGACAATAATCGTCGCGATTTTCATGGCGCACATCCTTACCAAACCGGCATTGAAAAGAAAGAATTAAGGAATCGATTCGCCAGAGACTTCAAAATATAATTATCCCATGCGCATCAGCGAGATGAACTGGATGATGGTCGAAGAGTATTTGAAACGTGACGACCGGTGCGTCCTGCCCCTCGGTTCCACGGAACAGCACGCCTATCTCAGTTTGAGCGTGGACAGTATTCTGGCCGAGCGTCTCGCGACCGAAGTGGGAGAATTGGCGAAGGTGCCGGTCTTTCCAGTCCAACCTTACGGAATCACGCCCTATTTCCGCGCGTTTCCGGGAACGATCACACTGCGGGTGGAAACGTTTCTCTCAGTTGTTCGCGAAATCCTTGACGCTCTCCAGGAGCAGGGGTTCAAACGAATCTTCATCGTCAATGGTCACGGCGGCAACGCACCGGCCCAGAACCTCACCGGGGAATGGCTCGCCGATCATCCGGGAATGCGGATCAAATTTCATAACTGGTGGAACGCACCCAAAACCTGGGCCGCGGTGACCGCGATCGATCCAGTGGCGTCGCACGCCTCCTGGATGGAAAATTTTCCGTGGACGCGTTTGGAGAAAATCAAAATGCCATCGGAACAGAAGCGAGAAGTTGATATGAATCATCTTCGCCAGCTCGATCCGAAGGCGCTGCGCGCGTATTTGAATGATGGAAACTGGGGCGGCGTATATCAAAAGAGCGATGAAGAAATGATGAAAGTGTGGCGCGTCGCCGTCCAAGAAACATTGGAATTGTTGAATAACGACTGGGCAAAATGAAAAACTTGGGACGCCGCGCGCTAATACTTCTGATTGGGCCGATCGTGATCGGCGCGTCGGGCACGCTGTTAGGCCAGGATGAGCCAGGGCCGTTTGAAAGATTATTTCGGGCGATACGCCACGGGTTTAACGAGCCGCAACATCACTCGAAATCGCATCGCAACAGCAGTAGTCACAAACAAACGGCGGGAAACACCGAGACTGGCGATGACCAATCGAACGTTGCTAACGAAACGAGCGGAGGCGTAGGCAAGCCGCCTAACCAAAGAAACACAAAGAGCACGAGCCGCGCGGTCACCAAGAAGGGCGAAGATTTACCGTACGGCACACCGGTCGCCGGTAAACAAGGGTTCGTGACCAGTCCGTTTTCGCCGAACAGTGGCTACATCGATGTTCGCGGTTTTGCGCCGGGAACGCCGGTGAAAGATCCTTACAGCGGCAAAGTTTTTCTTACGCCCTGAGGTGGGGAAGAAGCTTGGAGATGGGAGCTAGGAGTTAGGTTAGAGCGATTCGGCGTTCGTTGCAGAGGTGATCTTGCTGCCGGCGAGAGCCAGAATCACGTCTGTCTTCGAAACGCTGCCGATCAACTGCTCGCCGTTGGCGAAGCTGACTACAGGAAGACGTTCGCCGTCGTGTTGGCTAAAGCGCTCGAGCGCTTCGAGCAGAGACGCATCCGGCGATACCGACGGGAAATGATCGCGCAAGACGTCGCCGGCGATAACAACCTTGGCCAGCTCCGGAGTATTTAAAAAATTCTTGATGTCGTGCAGTGAAACGGCGCCCAGAAAACGGTCGTGATCGGTGACGTAAAGATAATTGAATCGCGTGGCGATAAACTTTTGGCCAATCTCGGCGAAACCGGCAGTGGGCGAAACTGTCAACGGTTGCGGCTTCATCAAATCGCGAACGTGTAACTCGGCGAGCTGCTTTCGATAATCGCCCGCGCCTTTGCGTTTGAGGGCTTCGGCGTAAATCGATCGCTTATCGATGCTGACAGACGTGTAATAGGCGACCACGCATGCGAGCATGAGCGGCAAAATGATTTGATAGTCCCACGTCATCTCAAAAATCATCACGATGGCCATGATGGGCGCGTGAGTGGCCGCGGCCAGAAATGCGCCCATTCCCACAAGCGCGAACGCGCTTGGGTTCACAGGGAGATCCGTGACTCCGTGGGTGCCGGTCCCAAATAAGAATCCGAGACTCGCTCCGACGAAAAGCGTCGGTGTAAAAACTCCGCCAACCGCGCCAGAACCGAACGTCGCGGTAGTGGCGAGGATCTTTAGAATCAAAATGACGGTGAGGGTTTGCCACAACCACTCACCGCGCAAAATCCCGCTGACGGTGCTCGAGCCATTGCCGCAAACTTCCGGATGCCAAATCGCAAATACGCCGACAATTACTCCGCCGACGAGCATCTTGAGATAAACCGGTGCGTTCAGGCGTCCCACCCAGTCTTCCACCACGTTTAACAACCGAATGAACCAGGGCGCGATGAGTCCGGCGGCCAGACCCAGCAGCAGGTACGGCACAATCTCCCAATTCCGGTTCAACTGAAACGGCGGGATTTTGTAGAGCGGGTCGGGTCCGAGAAATCCGCGAACCGTCAGAGTTGCAATGACGCTAGAAAAAATCAGTGGGCCGAGCATTTCCATCGCCATCGATCCGAGAACGATTTCGGCCACGAAAATTGCGCCCGCGATCGGTGCGTTGTAAGCCGAGGCAATTCCAGCGGCCGCGCCGCAACCGACGAGCAACCGTAGTCGCGGCGTGGACCAGTTCTGCAAACGCCCGAGACCTGATGCAATCACCGACGCGAGCTGAACGAGCGGTCCTTCGCGTCCGATTGATCCGCCGGAGGCGATGGTGAACAAAGCCGAAAGCGATTTTGCCAGCGTCCAACGCGTGGAAATTTTTCCGTCGCCGAGCACAACTGC
>JAJPJU010000175.1 GCA_021324035.1 Spartobacteria bacterium
TCCGGCGATTTCTTCGCGCTCGATCGCGAAATGCCCGCCGTGGCGGAAGGCGATCTTCTCGCCATCATGAGCGCCGGCGCTTATGGATTCACCATGGCTTCGAATTACAATTCGCGGCCTTTACCCGCGGAGATACTGGTTCGCGGCGGCGAGGCGAAATTGATCCGTAAACGCCAAACCTGGGAAGACTTGGTCCGCGACGAGTTGTAGGTAGCGGCGACTGACCTCAGTCGCCATGGCGGCTCGGTGAGCCGCCGCTACCTGCTGAAATTCAGTTGCATCGGGGAGCGCAGGCGGTCCTGCGAATTCCGGCGGCTCGCCGGAATTGATCGTGCTCGGCGAGCCGCCGAACACCACAGGCCTGCGGCCTGTGCTCCCGGAAGGACCCGCGAAAAGTTGCAGATTTTCGTTTCCTGCATAAATACTGCTTCCCCTCGAATCGCATGAAACGCCTGCTCCTGGTTTGCTTGTTTTCGATCCTCGCCGTCGGCGCCAAGGCCGGCGATAACGTGCCGAAAGGCGAATGGATCCTCCTCGTCGGCGGCCCTTCGCTCAAGGAATGGGAGCAATACAAGGCCCAGCCGCACGACCATTGGTGGGCCAACTTCATCCGGGCCGCGCGTTTGCGGACCGAGCAACTCCGCGAAGGCCTTGGACCGGACGCGCCGATTACCTGGCTGGTTTACAAGCAGGGTTACGTCGATCGCATGACGCAGGAAAAACAGGACCTCATTTCGCTGATCGGGACTATCCGCGACAAATTCAATATTAAGCTCGTATGGATCAAAAATGGCGATGACGTCATCAATTACCTGAACAACGGTCAGGACCGCAAGAAACTGAAGGTTGCCGGGTGGGAATATTTCGGACATTCCAACCGCGCCTGTTTCATGTTCGATTACAGCAGCAATGTCGACAGCGCGTCGAAATCGTTCCTGCACGAATCGATGTTGAAACAGATTCACGGCAACATTTTCGCCAAAAACGCCTACGTCCAAAGCTGGGGTTGTCACACCGGCGAAGAGATGAGCGCCTGGTTTTACCACGCGACCGGCATCAAGATGATCGGCGCCCTCGGCAAAACCCAATACATGATGGAAGAACTGCCGATCCTGACCTCGGAAGGCGGCAAGTGGGTGACGATGCCGGAAAAGATGCCGGGCAACTAGCTTGTTGTAGCGGCGGCCGTGCCGGCCGCAATTCAGGATCTGAAATCGACAGGATTAGCCCGATTTCTACGAGACCCAAATCGATTGAATCCCGTTAATCCTGTCTAAGCATTTCAGCTTTTCGAATTGACGCGGCGAATCACCGATCCCTAGATTCGACGCAGTGAAAGCTCTCTTCGGCGCGCTGATGTGTCTGGTGTTCACGATGACACAGGCGTTCGCCATCAGCGGTGGACCGCCATATCCCGGCGGAGCGAATCTCGTCGGCGTTTATGCCGGCGTGATGAAACTAAAAAAAATGCCGGTAGATGATCCGCCAGGCTGCTCCATGAACTCCCTCGGCGTGTTTTCAGTGGGCGTCCCCGACTCTGGACTCGCGACCGGAACCTTCGTCATGTTTTCACAGGGACGCGTATTCAGCGGAACAATCCAAGGCACCGCCGATCCGGGCAAAGATCCGAGTAAGGCGACACTCAAAGCGGTGTTAAGTGCGAGCTTCAACTTCACCGTAACTTTTCCGCCAACCCCATGTCCGAATCCAACTCCGGCTCCAGCGTGTACGCCATCAGGTTTTTCGGAGGATGTGACGGCGACGGCGAATGGCAACCTTGATACTCACATCAAGAACCAGTCCTCGCAGACAAGTCTCGGCGTGTCGTCGATTCGATTAGTCGGCTCTGCGACAATCGAAATCAGCCAGGGAGAAGTCGATCCCGTCACTTTGGCGCCGGTCCCGACTTGCGGGATGACGCTCAAAGTCGGCGGCTTCAAACAATCGAGCACTGCACCGACGATTTTAGGTGGCGGCTAAAATCGCGAGACCGGAATTGTCAGCGGGTTTTTCTCATCCAGATAACCGTCAGGCGATGACGTTGATGGAATTGCTGGTTGTCTTTCTCATCATCGCCATTCTTGCGTTGCTTCTGGTTCCGACCGTCTCCGGATTTCGTGCGCGCGCCCAACGCGCCCAATGCATGATCAATTTGCGAGGCCTCTACACCGCAACCGAATTATACATTCAACAAAACGGCAGCTGGCCTCAAATCGCCTCGGACGATTCGGACGAAAATGATCAAGCGTACGCCGCCGCCTGGATCGCAGCGCTGAAGCCATTCGGCCCTCTCGAAAAAACCTGGATTTGTCCGACAATTCAGAACCTGATGCAAAACCCGGATTACACCAAGGCGGAGAACGTCCGGGTCGATTATTACGCGACTCCTTTTGACGACAAACCAACAACTCCCCATCAATGGCCCCGGCAGCCGTGGTTTGCCGAAACTGCTGATGTTCACGGTCATGGCAATCTCATTATCTTTACCGATGGAAGCATCAGCGATTTACGAACGGTCACCGGGAAGTAAATCGCGGCTTGAATTGTGCCGCTAAATCGTGGATGACATGCGAACCAATCTTCGATGAAAACGGACGACCAGCGCGGCATTAGTGTTATCCTGCTTTATACCGCGCTGCTCTTTGCGCTGATCGGATGGGCCGGCCACATGAAGTCCGAGTACCATTATCGCGCGGAGATTACGAGCACCGCGTTTATCATCGCCGCCGTCCTCGCCGGACTGGCTATTTTGCTGTTTCTGTTCTCGCTCGGTAAGAAGCGAAGCTGAAAAAGGCGAACCGCTAAAAACGCGAACTTACGCCGAAACTTTCTGCCGGATTTATTTCGCGGCCTTTAGCGTGCTTAGCGGATAGATTCAAAATACACCCGTTCGCCGTCCACCCGCGCACCCCGTTTCACCAGGAACTCGCGGATCGATGGCAAAAAATAGCGGCCGTCCTTGCCCGAATTGATCTCGAGCAGGATCTGGCCGCCCGGTTTCGAATGCCGGTTCAGGTCGTTCAGGAAAAATTCCCATTCGTCCGCGGTCCAGCCGCGGCTCTCATCCTCGTTCCGATTGAATGCCGCCGAAAACGCGGTGATCAAATCGAATTGTCGCCCGAAATCTGGCAGCGGCTCAAACGCGCGGATCCGCCAGGTCAATTTATAAATACCGAACAAATCGATCAGTTCGTTGGAAAGTGGATAATCGCCGACGTCGAGACCGACGCAGGAATGGCCGGCCTGTTTCGCGAGAAAAAGAAAAAATCCTGCGCCGCATCCGAGATCGAGAATTTGTCTTGGCGCCGAATGGTCGAGCTTCAGTTCTTCAATCCGCGGAAGATTGATTGTCAGCCAGCGCTCGACGTCGGCGTATTTCGCATATCGCTCATGCGAATCGGTATGGCGCCGCTGAATTTCGCGCAATCGGACCGCATCGATCTTCGCCAGCAAGGTCGCCATGTCAGTGCCTTTGCGAAACTTCACCAGCCGACTTTAGGCCGGCCCATCCGTGGTGTCGTTCGAATTTGTATGGCGTGACCGGACGCAAAACGGCGGCGACCATAGTCGGACGCCGCCGTCTTTCCTTCCATTGACCCCTCTAGGAAATTATTGCGTCATCGCAGCATGCATTTCCTGCATCGCGTTGCGCATGTCCTGACGAGCTTTTTGGAGCGCGTCGAACTTGGTTTGCTGGTCAGCAGTCAGCATGGGGCGAATCTGGGCCATGGTTTTGTCCATGATCGCCTGGGTCTTTTGCATCGCATCCTTGTGGATGGCGATGATTTGTGGACGCGCCTGATCGAGTAAGGGCTGGACCTTGGCCTGTTGGTCAGGTGTCAGGTTCAACGATTTGGTCAGATGCTGCATGGCAAATTGGTGTCCGTGCCAACCGTGGCCGGCAAAGCCGTTCCCGTCTTGCGCGTTCACCAATGCAAAGCCACCCAGCGCAATCGCGCCCGCCGTTGCGAGTGTCAGTATGTTTCGTTTCATATTTGTTTTTTTCATCTCTCTGTCTGCGCCCGTTTACTCCGGGCTATTTGATAACTGTGACCGCAGGTGGCGGCGGCCGGTTACAATTTTCTCCCCATCACTGGGTCTGTCGAGCAGCGCGGATTTCGGAAAGGATCTCGTCTGGTTTCCAACCGTTGCCACGCCAGATCTTTACAATCTTCCCAGTGGGATCGACCAACGCGGTGGCCAGTCCGTGGGAAATGGTTCCACCTTCGTTCTGGCGGTAGACCGAGAACGCCGCAGTCAGGTCGTCGATTTGTTTCGGGTCGCCAGTGGCAAGACTCCAGACATTCGGGTCCTCGTGGGAATGCGCGCCGTATTGTTTCAGGATCTCGGGCGTGTCGAAAGCGGGATCCAGCGTGATGCTGAGTAACCGGGTGTTCGCCGCTGGGCCGATCTCGCTTTTAATCAAATCTTGCAGCTCGGAGAAATTACTGGTCA
>JAJPJU010000165.1 GCA_021324035.1 Spartobacteria bacterium
CTTTTGTTCCCAAACCGTCCAACCGCTGGCGGCCGCGGAAATCAAAAAGAACGGAATAATTACGGCGTGATCTCGCCAGACAAAGCCACCGCGTCGCCACCAAAGACAAAGCATCAGCACTACAGGCAACATCACGGTTGAGGACTTGCTGGTGATTGCCATGACAAAAAACAACAGTGACAGAGCAAAGCGCCATCGACGCTGCGGTCCGGCAGAATCATCCCCTTTTAAAAAGAACAAGATCGACAAGAGGTAAAAGAAACAGGACTGCGTGTTTTTGAGTTCCGTTATCCAGGCGACAGATTGGACCATTACCGGATGTAACGCCCAGAGCGCCGCTCCGAGCCAGGCGGCGCGTATGCCGAGTTTACGCAACACGAGCCAAAGCAACACGGCCGAGCCCGCATGCATTAAAACATTCAGTAAATGATAAGGTACCGGATACAGGCCGATTAATTTGTGGAGGACCCAAAAACTCGTCAGAACCAGCGGGTAATAAACTGCCTGACTCGAAGTCCAAATGTCCTTGAATCCGAGCGGACCCACGATGCATGGGTTTTCCACGAGGTGCTCGTTGTCATCCCAGATAAAGCCGGCATGCCACATCCGATGGTACACGAGAATGATCGTTGCGATCAAAATTGCGGCCCACCACCAATGTCTCTGCCATAAATTTCGCGGGGGCGGAGAGTCCCTTTTCGACTTACGGCGCCGTTTGCTGCTCATAACCAGCGCTCTTGGTTGACGGATAGCCCACGACGATTTTTCTAAATTCTCGGCCACGAGTGATTCGGTTCATCAGCACATGCGCGCTCGCTACCTTTCGATCTTACAATTCAAAAAATCCAAGACAAACGTCTTCTCACGGGCATCTCAGGATGCTTTCATAGCGCGACGTGAAAAAGAAGAAAACCAAAGCCGCTTTGCGGAAAAAGCCCGCGCCCGCAAAAGCAAAGAAGGACCCGCTGTCAGATTTCAAAAAGCGAATGGACGCGGAGTTCGCGAGCGCTCTGGTCAGCGCGAAAAGTTATGTCGGCAATCCTGCGCGATTGCGAGCGTTGTTCGACGAAGCCGCAAATGAAGTGGCGTCCATGCCACGGGAACCGTTCCACGAAATGTGGCCTTATCTTCAAACTATGTTGCGTCTGATGCGCGCCTATTCTGAGGGCAAATATCGGGACCTTCCCGAAAGCACACTCGTCGTTATCGTCGCCGCAATCGTCTATCTGGTGAATCCACTCGACGTCATTCCCGACGCGTTGCCGGCGCTCGGTTATCTCGATGACGCTACTGTAGTGTCGCTCGCCGTCCGCCGATGTCGCGAGGCCCTCGACAGTTTCATGACCTGGGAATTATCTGGGTTTTGACTTGCCGGTTCGCCATGGCAGATATTTCCGGGCGATAGTGAAACGGAAACGCAAGGAGCTGGCGAAGGATCCAGGGCGCAATCGCGTTTTCGCAGCGGTGTTGGATCGGGCAAAATGGTTTGCGAAAAATCCGAAGGCGCTGCGCGAGTTGTTTGAAGAAGCCCGTCGCAAAATGGGCTCGATTCCGAAGACGCCGTTCAAGGAACTTTGGGCGTACCTTCAGGCCATGCTGCGTTTGATCCGCGCCTATTATCGCGGCGATTACCGCCAAATCAGTGTGGCCAATCTCATCATTATTATCGCTGCGATAATCTACGTGCTCGACCCGTGGGACCTGATTCCGGATTGGATCCCGGGTATCGGGTTCGTCGATGACGCGACGGTATTGGCTTTCGCCGTGCAGAAAACGCGTGAAACGCTCGACAATTTTACGACTTGGGAAACGAAAGCGACGTAGGCGTCGAAGTTGTGGGCGTCTGTGTCAGACGCCAACACTCGGTCGCCGTCTCGCAGAGACGGCCTACAATCTATACCAGCAGCAGGGCCGGATTTTCGAGAAGGTGGCGAAGTTCTTTCAAATACTCCGCGCCGAGCGCGCCATCGATCACGCGATGATCACAGCTCATCGTGATCGACATCCGTTGGCCGACAACGATCTGGTCGCAATCGTCGACCACCGGAGCTTTGATCACTTTGCCGACCGCGAGAATAAAGCCCTGCGGCGGATTAATGATCGCGCTGAACGAATCGATTCCCATGCCGCCAAGATTTGAAACGGTGAAGTTGCCACCCTGAAATTCCTCCGGTTTCATCCGTTTGTTTCGGGCGCGGCTCGCCAGGTCTTTCGCGATCGCACTGATCTCGCGCACCGATTTATTTTGAGCCGCGCGAATCACCGGCGTGAGCAATCCATCTTCGATGGCGACTGCCACACCGAGATCGACATCCGCGAATTGAATGATCGAGTCACCGTCGAACATTGCGTTTGCTCTCGGCACTTTGACCGCCGCCATCGCGGCAGCTTTCAACACAAAGTCGTTAACTGTAATTTTTGCCGCATCCGCGCCTTCGCCGGCCGATTTCAATTCTTCGCGCGCCGCCATCAGCGGGGCGGCGTTGATCTCGATTGTGAGATAGAAATGCGGAACCGGAGCTTTGCTCTGCACGAGACGCTCGGCAATTCCGCGGCGCATACCAGAAAGCTGAATCCGCGTGCCCTCGCCTTCTTTCTTCTGTAGTGGCAGCCGTGCCGGCTGCTTTTGTGCGGGCGACACGCCCGCCACTACACCAGCTGTTCCCGATTTCGCAGCGGCCCGAACGTCCGATTCCGTTACGCGGCCTTCAGGTCCCGTTCCTTTGATCCTCGAAAGATCTACGCCGAGCTCGCCGGCAACACGTCGCGCGACCGGTGACGCTTTTACTCGAGCTTCATCCGAAGATGTGGATTTTCTTTCTGCGGAAGGTGCGGCCGACGGGGCCGCCTCTACCGGTTTTTGTTTCTTTTCTTGCGGCGGCGCGGTTTCCTTTTCTTTCGCTTTCGCCGGCGCCGGTTTTTCCGTTTCGGCCTGCTCCTTCTTATCCTTTTTTTCTTCGGCTTTTGGCTTTTCCTCTTTTTTCGCTGGCTCGTCTTTTTTCTTCGGAGCTTCTTCGCCTTCTTCACCAATGAACGCGATCTTGTCGCCGACGTTCACCTTCTCCCCTTCCTGAATGTAAATCTCAGTCAAGGTCCCGTCTTCCGGCGACTCCCATTCCATCGTCGCCTTGTCGGTCTCGATCTCCGCAATCACTTCCCCCGCCGCAACTTTGTCGCCCTTCTTCTTTTTCCACGCGACCAGAGTTCCCTCCGTCATCGTGTCGCTGAGTTTGGGCATCTGTATTTCAGGCATACTAAAAAGTGACGAGTGACGAGCGACCAGTGACGAGAAAGATCATGCGTAGCAAACTTTTTTTACCGCACTCATCAGTTTGTCCGCGTTAGGCAGGACGAACTTTTCCAGCTTCTCGTTGTAAGGCATTGGGACGTCCTCTTGAGAAACGCGAATGACCGGCGCGTCGAGCTCATCAAAAATGTTTTTCTGGATGCGATAACAGACCTCCGCACCCACGCCACAAAACGGCCGGTCCTGTTCGACAATCACCACACGATGGGTCTTGGATACGGATTTGTAGATTGCTTCTTCGTCCAGCGGCTTGATTGAACGGAGATCGACGATCTCTGCTGAAATATCCTCCTCCTCGAGCTGCGCTGCCACGGTTAAGGCCAGCGGCACGGTTTGAGCGTAGCAAATGATCGAGACGTCGCTGCCTTCGCGTTTCACTTCGGCCTGGCCTAACGGAATCAGAAGTTCTTCATCGGGCGGCTCAACCATTCCTTTCGAGCTGTAGAGAAGCTCAGCTTCAAGAACCAGAACCGGATTGTCATCGCGGACAGCCGTCTTCAACAATCCTTTGGCGTCGCGCGGTGTCGCCGGCGTGCAAACTTTCAGACCGGGCGCGTTCGCGAACAAACATTCGGTTGCGTGCGAGTGAGTGGCACCAAGTTGGTGGGCCGGCCCGTTCGGTCCGCGAAACGTAATCGGAATATTAAACTGTCCGCCCGACATCATGAACATGTTGGGCGCGTTATTTACGACCTGGTCGAACGCGACCAGGGAAAAACTGAACGTCATGAACTCGATGATCGGCCGCAATCCAGTCATGGCGGCGCCGATTCCGAGGCCCGCGAATCCATTCTCACTGATCGGCGTGTCGATGATTCGCTTGGGCCCGAAACGCTCGAGCAAACCCTGGCTGACTTTGTAAGCCCCGTGGTATTCCGCCACTTCCTCGCCCATCAGAAAAACGTTGGGATCGCGCGCGAGTTCTTCGGCGAGCGCTTCGTTCAACGCCTGGCGGTAGGTGATCTCCCTCATCAAATTTTCAGCGCCGTAAGCGCGTCATGTTTATAGGAACCAACACGTAATATTCGGCCAAGCCCCGTCGGGGCGGCATCTGATCTTTTAGAATGTGACGCTCCTAACGGAGCTACCGCGCTTCTTCCATCGGCACCTACAAACATGCCGTGCCTCTGGCACTCGGCGAGCGCTTCATTCAACGACTGGCGGTAGGTGATCTCCCTCACGATTTGTTTCCCTCGGCGTAAGAGTATTTGTAAACATCTTCCACCGGCAGCTCCGGACTTTGTTCGGCAAACTTCACCGATTCGAGTGCCGCTTGTTTTGCTTTTTTGTCCAAAGCGTCGAACTGCTCGTTGGTCAATTTGCCTTCGCGGGTCAATTGCGCCCGCAAACGAATGATCGGATCGTCCAGTCGATATTTCTCCAACTCGTCTTTGGTCCGGTAACTCGCGGGATCGGACATGGAGTGACCGCGATATCGATAGGTTCGGACTTCCAGGAACGCCGGATGCGAATCCTTGCGAATCGAAGCCGCAACTTCCGCCACCTTGTCCCGGACTTCGCGAAAATTCATTCCGTCCACGATGTCGCCGGGAATGTCATAACCTTCGGCGCGGTCGACGATTTGCTTTAACGACGTCGATCTTTTCACGGACGTGCCCATGGCGAAGAGATTGTTTTCGCAAATCAGAATGACCGGGAGCTTGTAGAGCGCGATGAGATTTAACGCTTCATGGAACGAGCCCTGATTGATCGCGCCGTCCCCGAAAAAGCAGAGCGTGACGCGGTCCTCCTCGCGATATTTCGACGCGAACGCGAGTCCGGCAGCAAGCGGAACATGCGCGCCGACAATTGCGTGACCTCCGTACATGTGATGTTTCTTGTCGAAAAAATGCATCGAGCCGCCGAGGCCCTGGGTGCAACCGGTGGCTTTGCCGAAAAGCTCGGCCATGCAGGCGTTGGCGCTCGTTCCACGGGCGAGCGCGTGGCCATGATCGCGATAAGCGGTGATGATGTAGTCGTCTTCCCGCACTGCGGCCACGGCGCCGACCACAACGGCTTCCTGGCCGATGTAGAGGTGACAAAACCCGCCGATCTTCTGCGCCTGATACTGCTGGCTCGCGCGTTCCTCAAAACGCCGAATCAGCAGCATCATCGCGAGCATCTCGACTTCGTCGCGTTGCTCGGGACGGTGCATTGAATTTTATGCGACGCGGGGCAAAGCTGCACCAGCTCGCGCCCGGCTGGTTTGTCGTCCGAAGTTCATGCAGGCCACGAACAGAACCGTGAAGAACAGATCACTCAGAACGGAGTTACGGAAAAACATCCATGTCGGAGTGGAGCTGTATTGCGACAGCCCGACGGTCTGGGCCTGAATGAAGCCGGCGAAATCCTTCATGTAACCGGGTTCGCTCAACCAGGAGAACGAATTGACGACGAGATAGAAAATGACTGAGCCGAAGAGTGACGCTGGAAGCAGGGTTTTGAGCGAGGCCCGATTTTGAAGCGCCACGCCTAACAAACCGATGAGGACAAGCGCGATGTAATGGCCGGCCATTTGCGCCTGAAGCAGGGGCGCACCGTAAATGTAATTCAAAACGAGATCGGAAATAAACAGGGCCCCGAGTGGGACACTGAATTTGAACCTCGCGGGAAAATAAACCGCACCACAAAGCGCGATTGCTGCCATCGGGGCGAAATTGGAGACCCATAACGCGGTCCCGGAATGAATTAGAAGACCCGCCGCGATCCGATAAGCGACGGCTGCCAGAAGAAGAATAAGGGCCGGAATCATCACCGGAAATCTAGCCGACCTGACTGAGATGCAAAGGCGATTTCAGCCCGTTCTTGGCAGCGGTTTGACGCCCGACCGGATGCTCTGCAGCGGATCGCCGGTGGTCTCCTGCTATCGGTAAATCGCATCACCGAGGTCAGCGGCGACTTCGTGCCCTTCTCTGCGATAAAAAAGATTCCGCTGCTCGCCGGGATAGACCAGGCCGCACACGATTGTGTCGATTGGACGACGTGGACTCTGGTAACTAAACTCCGCATCTGCCTCACCCGTGAAAGCAATCGTCCTGACCTGCGACCGATATCGCGCAATTACCGAGCACATGATCCTGAAATACGATCAATTGTGGCCTGATCATCCATTTGTCTTTCGGATCCCCTGCCAGGAACTGGGCGGAACTCCGACGAATCGATGCGAGTACATCAAAACCCCCTCCCCAATTCGCGCGACCGCGCTTCAATTGATCGCGGATCTCGAGGATGACGAATGGATTTACTGGTGCGTCGATGACAAATATCCGATCGAACTGGCCCTGCCAAAAATCCGCATGTTCGTGACCGGCATCCAGGATCTTGCCGATGCGAGCGGATTGTTGTTTTGCCGGTCCAAAGCGCTACTTCGCCGCGCCGATGAAACGCTTTTTCCCGGCGAACGCCAAAATTCGGCCGGAGACATTCTTTTGGAGCGACGCGGCTGGAATCAGATTTGGATTCATCAACTGCTGCGCGTAAAAGTCATTCGTTATCTCTTTTCCAAAATGCCCGAACAGATCGAGTCCGCGAAATTAATGGACCACTTTAAGGATGAAATTCCGAAGCCGCCTGAGCTGCGGTTGTACGTGACCAAGGAAAATTTCGCGGTGTTTGGCGAGAGCACTCACAAGGGCACGATCAACCAAAACTGTTACGACAGTATTGTGAAGACGAATATCGAGCTCCCGAAATGGTTTCGCCGGCCGAACGGCAAATCCGTCATTATCGGAAAGCTGGAAGCGGGCGATCAGCCCTCGTAGCCGTAACGTCGCAACGGTTCGCGCAACAGATCGTCGAGCCGTTCCGCGGCCGCGCCGGAAACAAATTGCCGCCATCCACCGATCTCTCCGCGAAAAATGTGGTTCCCGTGAATTTGCGAGGCAGGATCGATGCTTTTGAAACTGCCGAGTTTGCGCGCGATCGCGGCATTTTTTTCCATCGAATAGTCTTCGATTAATTTCGCCGCTCTGTCTGGCGCGATCACGATGCCGAACGTTTTTTCCAAGGCGGAGAAAATTACTGCCGGATTTGGCGCGAACTCTTCGTAACGGAGCGGACAAATTCCACCACGTTCAAAATACCGGTCCAACTCTTCAATCCTGCTGCGGCAGGTTCCACCAAATTTCTCGACCTCGTCTTTGGTCATGTGACGATCGAGCGCGTCAGGATTGCTCCTTCTCCAAAGCGAAACGACGACGTCACGGAAATCACGAAACGACACGGTGGTTTTTACTCGATGCGGGCAATACCGGTGGGTCTTGGCGACTCCCGCCGGATAAATCCCGCTGACAACCTGATAGACCAGAGTGCTACCGGAACGTGGTATGCCGTAACAAACCACCTCGAGGTCCGATTCCTTCACGTCATCGAGTTGCTTGTAAAAACCGTTCGGCACCATCTGATCAAGCTGATTGAAGCTGCACCGTATCGCCTGTCTCTTGTTGCCACCGTCGAATGTCAGCGGTGCATCGGTTGATAACGTCGGCGAATTGCCCGTTGTAATAAACATTCCGCTGCTCGGACGAGTCGTCGTGTAAATTGTAAAGCTCGCACAAATCATCCTCTCGCAGACTGAGTTTCCAGCCGTCCGGCGCAATCACGGTTCGAGTCGATTCCCGGATTGCGCGACTTACCTCGCGAGGCGGCGCGAGGCATGTCTCTTTTTTAAGGCGTTTTTCCTGCTTCTTGTACGGATTCCATTCGATGAAGACATTTCGGGCGTCACTGTTTTCACCGAAGACAATCGGAACGAGGCTTCGGCCCGGCAGTTTAGCTGGCGGCGCTTTGCCTAACAAATCGAGCACGGTTGGAACAAAGTCGATATGACTCACCCGCTGAGTAACAAGTTTTTGAGGGCCACCGGGAATTCGAATCAAAAAAGGAACCGCGACCGCTTGCTCGTACATTACGCCTTTGCCGAACAAGCCGTGGTCGCCTAACAAATCCCCATGATCGCTGGTGTGAGCGATCACAGTTTGATCCATCAATCCAGCGTGCTCGAGGCAGGACAAAATCGAACCGATGCTGCGGTCCACCAGAGTAATGAGGCCGTAATATTTTCGCCGCAGATTTACGTAATCGGCCCGGGTAAGTCCAAAACGAGACTGGCGAACCGCCTTCTCGACGTGCGCTTTGTCATTCTGCCATTCGCGAAGGAGTCGATAACGCAATGGAACGGCCTCCGAATCCGGCGCCGGCGCCATTCCCGCAAGGTCCGATTCGGTAAGATGATGTTCGTCGTTGAACGGCCCGTTGTACGGGGAATGCGGTTCGACAAATGAGACCACGAGAATGAATGGCGCCTTTTGATTTCGCTGGATAAAATCGCAGGCTCGTCGTTGCAAGAAATCCGCCTGCGAAAGTTCCAACGGCAATTCGCTGATTGTCTGCGCAGAAAAAGCTCCGTTCTTGTGATTGGGGCGCAGGCCTTTTTTCACCAGGAATTCGCTGTAATCGCTGACGCCTTCGACCGAAACCCATTCCTCAAATCCTCGCTGCTTTGGATTCTGCTCCCGTAAATGCCATTTTCCGATGTAGCCGGCTTTGTGCTCACCGCCGAGTAGCTGCGGCAACGTCAAAAACTTGGGATCGAGCGGGAATCCGTTGTTGGTGCAACCCGACTGATGCGGCCACTGGCCGGTCATGAGCGATGCTCGCGATGGCGAGCAAACTGGTTGCGTGACGTAGGCTCGCTGAAAGACTACCGAGTCATCAGCAAGTTTGTTCAGGTTCGGTGCGTGAACTTTCGAGTTTCCGTAACACTTCAGGGTATCGGCGCGTTGTTGATCGGGCAGGAAAATGACGAGGTTCCGGGGCGGTTTGGGACCTTGAGGATGCGCCGTCATAACAACCGTTGCGCATCATTGTTGCCCGAACTCTCACGCGAAGCGAGACAGACTGCCGAACGAGTTAAACCGGAGTCCGCTGGACGAGCCCGGAACACCGACTAGCGAGTCAGCGCATTCAACCGCGCCTTACGGCGATTCGCCGCATTGCGATGGATCACGCCACGCTTAACCGCTTTGTCGAGTGCGGAAATCAATCGCCGAATCTGCGCGGCGTCGGGTTTTTCCTTGCCCGCGGAAACTTTTTTCTGAAGGGATCGAAGGCTTGTTCGGACGCCCCGGTTTTGACCGGATCGGGAGAGCGACTGACGGGAACGTTTGGCAGCTGATTTTGTATTAGCCATTTAAGTTTAAATCGGGCGACGACGGTCGCGCAGACCGCTGAAATGTCAAGGTTACGAATCTGGACTGTTCGATTAAGTTCCGGTCCGCGAACCGGCGGCAACCTTGATTTGCGACGAATCTTTGTCTTTTCTCAACCCGGAAGCTGAAGCCGGCGCATCGAAGCCATAAATTTCCGGATCGGCCAAGGTCGAGGATTTGGGGAGACGATCGTTAAGAATCTCCACCGGCGTACCCACGGGCAGCTGGCTATAGAGTGCGGCGACGTCAACCGACCGCATCCGAATGCAGCCAAAACTCGCGGGACGACCGAGCAGCTTCTCTTCGTTGGTCCCGTGGATGTAAATACAACGGCTAAATGCGTGTGAGTTCGCCATCTGCAAACCCCGCAGCCAAATGATTCGAGTCATCACCGGATCCCGGCCCGGTGTGTTGGGTTGGAGAACCTCACCGGTCCAACGGCGGTTATGAAAAACCGCGCCGATGGGAGCGTGGTCGCCAATTTTTTGCGCGACCTGCAGCAAGCCCAGCGGAGTTGCCAGGCTCCCCCAGGCGTCCCCCAAGCCGTACTTGGATGTGGAAACCGGGTAGGTCGCCGCGATCAATCCTTTTTCCATCAACATCAGTTTCTGGTCGCGAACGCTGATGATGACGCGGGTGCTAAGAGTCGGGGCAGGAATGGCGTTGGGACTGGCGTAAGCCGGCGCGATTACCGATAGGAGCGCCAGCCCTAGGGCGGAGGAACGAAACATCAGCGTTCTAATACTCACAAAACCGCTTCTGTCACGCGATAATGGGTTCCGCTGAACGAGAAGCGCCGAAACTGAACTTCGGCGACCAGGGCAGGAGAGACGAGAGGGCCACATACAAGAACCCGAATTGGAACATGAGCAAAAACGGTACCGACAGGTACTGATGGTTGCTCACCGCGAACCAGACGAAGTAGCTGAAATAAATGCCAAACGCCAATTCCAGAATCGGCAAGGTCGACTTCAACGCGCGATATTTGCAACTACGCCAGTTTTGCGATTTCCGCTCGATCCCGTATTTCGGGGTGCGGGTAAAATCAGACTGATGGTTGAAAATTGCTTCGAGCACAGCGCGAGCATTATTCAGCGAAAGCCCGACGCCCAATGCCAGCAGGCAGGGCAACAGCAGCATTTGTTTCATCCATGAGCGCGGATGCAACTCACGCTGCGCGCAAACGTAGAAAACTGCGACCGACACAGAAGCGGTCAGGAAAATCGGGACATCGATCAACAGCGTTCGGAGCCAGCCAGTCTGTGGCCCGCCGGTGGAGGGATGGAGCAGGACGCATAAACAGGCGAGCAACAAATAGGCAAAATTCGAAACCAGATGGCCGGTGGCCTCCGCTTTGATCGCGAATGGGAGTTTGCTCCGCCAAATTCCCGGCAGCAATTTCTTGCAAGTTTGAATCGAACCTTTGGTCCAGCGATGCTGCTGGGATTTAAAACCATTCATGTCGACGGGCAATTCAGCCGGCGTCACCACGTCGGGCAGAAAAATAAATTTCCATCCGGCCACCTGCGCGCGGTAACTGAGATCGAGGTCTTCACACAGAGTATCGTGCTGCCAGCCGCCGGCTTCCTGAATACAGGTTTTCCGCCACAGCCCGGCGGTTCCGTTAAAATTGAAAAAACGTCCGCTCCGGCTGCGGGCTGTCTGCTCAAGCAACAGGTGACCGTCCAGAAACATCGCCTGCACCCGGGTAAGCATGGAATACCCGCGGTTGAGATGGCCCCATCGCGTCTGGATCATGCCAATCTTCGGGTCGGTGAAAAATTGGATGGTTTGCTGGAGAAGTTCTGGAGGAGCGACGAAATCCGCGTCGAGAATACACACGAACTCGCCGCTGGCTGATTCCAATCCTCCTGCCAATGCGCCCGCCTTGAACCCAGTGCGGTCGACCCGGTGAATCAGTTGGACGTCAAATCCACGACGGCGCAGCTCTTCAGCGCAGGAAGCGGTGACTTCCCGGGTGTCGTCGGTGGAATCGTCAAGGACTTGGATCTGCAAACGATCGCGGGGGTAGTCCAGCTCGCTGACCGAGCGAAGCAGCCGCTCCACGACGTAAAGCTCATTAAAGATAGGCAACTGCACGGTAACCCTGGGAAGCTGCTCGAAACGCCCAGCCGGGACCGGCGCTCGTTTGCGATTCTTAAGGAAGAGATAAATGATGAAATACCGGTGCACACCGTAGGCGGACAAACCGATAAGAACGGCGAGGTAACAGGTCGTCCAAATAACATAGCCGAGGCTTCCTTGCATAAGGTGAGCTGCCGATATTAGAGCAGGCGCATGATGATGGCGTTTCCGAGGCAGCCGTCAAATCAAAAATGGCGCGCTTGCCTCGTAAAACCGGGTTAAATCCTCACAAACCACTCGAATGCCGACCTTCTTTCTAGTGTTAATTTTTTCGACGGCGTTTGCCTGCGAACTGGTTCAGGCAGAGGAGCCGCCGGCGGGGGAAGAGGCCGCCTCCGCCGAGGCCAATGCCGACAAGCACGAATTGGAAGAACTGGGAGTCAATCGCTACACCGCTCCTTCAATCGCCCAAATCTTCAAGCAACTGGACGAGCTCAAACCGTTGCCGTTCGATCAATTGAAACGCGAGGCCCCACAAGTTTCCGGCGCGAGTCGCGAGCAAAAAGGATTGATGTTTGGCGAACTGATCGCCGATGGCTTCCTCCTGGTCGAAGCCGAACGGAAAAACCTGATCGAGAATTTTGGCCGCGTCCTGATGCAACACGCTCGCGGCCTCGGAGTCGGTGACCGGGTTATGCGCCACAGCGCGAGCCTGACCGATCTCGGCAGGCGCGGTGAATGGCCGCGAATGCGACAGGAGTTGATCACTACCCAATCCGATGTGGAAGCGGCGATGATGGAGTTACGCGACGAGAAGATGGCGCAACTAATCAGTCTCGGCGGCTGGCTGCGGGGTTTGGAAATCTCCGCCGCAACGGTTGAACTCGACTTTTCGCCACAGCACGCCCAGATGCTCGCCCAGCCCGATTTGGCGAACTATTTTGCGAATGAATTGAATACCCTGCCGCCGGCCCTGGCGCGCACGCCGTTGTTCGAAAAAATCCGCGGCGGCATCAAAACGCTGGAACCGCTATTGAATAAAGGAAAACTTTCGCGCTCGGAGGTATCGGCGATTCGGGTCGAAGCCGCTCAGTTAAATAACTTTATCCGACAGGCACAATAAATCCGCAAAACGGATCGTTCGTCGGCAAGCGCTGTGCTGCTGTTATGCTATCTTTGCCACCCCACCGGTATGGCTTTGCGATACCTCTTGAAGAAGACGCGGCACAATCGGCTCGAACGCTTCAACATCGTTATTTCGATCCTGCTGGCCGGTTGGATTCCATCCATCCTGACGCTTGTCGTCTCCTATTCCATTCTGAGCCGGACGCTCGAAACCAGCATTCTAAAGGACCGCCGAACATTTGTGGAGCTGATCGCGCGCCTGGTCGGTGACGATCTCAGTCGGACCGGCGGAATCATCGACTACTACCAAACTTCGCCCGAGGTGGTGCGAATGTTGAACTCGGGCAACCCTCAATTCGCGGCTCAACAATGGATCAACAACACGTTTTATGCCCATCCGCGGATCGACGGAATGTTCATCACGGGGCGCGATGGGCGACTGATTGCATCCATTCCTTATACCCCATCCTCCAACGGCAAAGATGTGGATTCGATTTTGTGGCGGGCAGAGGCCGCCAAAGTTGCCGGTGCTTTCGTCTCGCCGATCCATTCCCGCTTTTCCGACAGCCGGCCGGTCACAGACGTGGTTGGGGCAATCCGGGCTCCGGACAAGACAGTCATCGGTTACCTCGGAGTTTCGGTGTTGGTAGAACGAATTGGAAAACGCCTGGCGACCATTCAATTCGCCGACCAATCGACATGTCAGGTGATCGATCAAACCGGGCGACCCTTGTTCACGAATGATTTTCGACCGAATCCCGGAACGACGGCAGCACGCGATGCAATTTTGCCGCCGGAAATCCTGCAAATGAAGTCCGGCAATCTCGAACGCGGCGGAAATCTTTACTCGTTCGCGCCGGTGGAGACCGCGGGCTGGACCGTGGTGGTCAAACAACCGAAGGCGATTGCTTACAAACCGCGACGCGATTTGCTCGAACGAATGGCTGTTCTTACCGGATGGCTTGTTCTGGCAATTTCGATGTTTGCCTGGTTCGCCGGCCGGTTTTACCGCCGTCACACCGAAGCGGCGCGCCGGATCGAACGCGAAGTGATTTTTAACGAAAAAATCCTCGCGAATATGCCGGTTGGGATTGCGTTCGTCGATCCGGCCACACAAAAGTTTTTGCAGGCGAACGAAGCGTTTACCCAGATGGCCCAACGTTTCGGAGGCTTGCCGGCCCGGCGCGACGTCATTGGCGCGAATTACGGCGAGGTCAAAATTGCCCCGGCGGACGCGATCGACCGGGTTCTGTCTTTTGGCACGCCCTTCCAATTGATCGAACAGCCGTTTCCGGACGAAGGCGGAATGAATCATTTCGTGAACGTCACATTGCTCCGGCTGCAGGCCGCCGATCAGACCATCCAGGGCGTACTTTATTTTGTGGAAGATAAAACGCGGGACGTGACGCTGCGGCATGAATTGATCAACGCCAATGCGGCCAAGGATCAATTCCTGGCCTTGCTTTCTCATGAGCTCCGCAATCCGCTCTCTCCCGTCATCGCGATCGTCAGCGAGCTGGAAGCTTCAACGCCGCGCTCGGCCAAGCTCTGGCAGGCGCTCGAAGTCATCCGCCGAAATGTCGAACTGGAAGCCCGCTTGATTGACGACCTCCTCGATGTCACCCGCATCGCGAAAGGGAAATTGCAGCTGACGCTCGAAACCGTCGACGTCCACGAGATTCTCCACCGGGCCTATGAAATTTGCCGCGGCGACATCGAACAGAAATCGATCGAAGCCAGGTT
The DNA here is from genome assembly GCA_021324035.1 of Spartobacteria bacterium. Lineage (GTDB taxonomy): Bacteria > Verrucomicrobiota > Verrucomicrobiia > Chthoniobacterales > UBA10450 > AV40. The sequence goes on from JAJPJU010000165.1 coordinate 14,470, forward strand.
CAGGCTCAACGCGCAGGAAGTCTATGTGGACGGAGATCCTGCCCGATTGCAGCAGATCTTTTGGAACCTGATCAAGAACAGCGTGAAATTCACGCCGGCCAACGGCTCCATCACGGTTTCAACGTCGAATTCCACTCCCGACGAAATCGAAATCCGCGTCACCGATACCGGCATTGGAATTGAATCGGATAAAATCGGAAAGATTTTCAACGCCTTTGAACAAGGACAAACTTCCATCACGCGCCGGTTCGGCGGCCTTGGTCTCGGTCTGGCGATTTCGAAAGCGATGGTCGACGCGCATCGCGGAAAAATTCGAGTGGAAAGCGCCGGTAAAGATAAAGGCGCTACTTTTGTGGTGCAGCTGCGCACCGTACCGGCGCCAGTCACCGCCAACGGCGCCGACGGCGGTTTGACCGGCTCTGAAAAGAAACTGGTCTCATCGCGGAAACATCGGCTGCTTTTGGTGGACGATCATGTCGACACCTGCACCGGAATGAAAATGATGCTGGAACGCCGCGGTTACGATATCAGCATTGCTCATTCCGCCGACCAAGCCGTTGAAAAAGCGCGCTCGGAACATTTCGACTTGCTCATCAGCGACATCGGTTTGCCGGATCGAAGCGGCTACGAGCTGATGAGCGAACTACGCGAAACCAGCAGTCTGGCCGGAATCGCGCTCAGTGGTTTTGGAGCGGAAGCGGACGTCGTGCAGGCGAAAGATGCTGGTTTCTCCGAGCACCTCACGAAGCCGATCAATTTCGAGCGGCTTGAGCAAGCCATTCGCCGGCTCCTGGAATCCAAATCCTGACCTCGCGCTGCTTTCTTTTGCGGCGCGATGGTCCGTTCGGCAGCTTGCGGTTACGCCGCGTTTCGTGTTCCTACTGGCGCCGGTTTCTTGGCGGCCGCTTCCTTTAATTCGCGAGAGAGCTTTTCGACCCTCTGCCGCATTATTTTGCCGGCCTTGAACTTCACTGTCGCCCGTGAAGGAATCACGAAACTACTGCCCGGTTGATTTGGATTTCGGCCAACGCGAGGCTTTGTCAGCCGCGGCTGGAAGATACCGAAGTTGCGCAGTTCGACCGGAACGTTGTTGGCCAGGCTGTCGGTGATTTTGTCGAGCGTCCGCTGGACAATATCAAAGACCTGATGCTGGACCATGCCGGTCTGATTGCTGATCGCAACTACGATGTCGCGTTTGGTAAGTTTTGCCATATCCCTAAACAAGAATCGTGTGTCGCCACACAATCGCGGGCATGATTGGCGAAGAAAAGTAAATTCTTTGCGCTGAGCCGTCTAGCCGCCGAAAGCGACCCGGTCAGTGAGCGGTGGCGGGACGCCGAAACACTCGGCCCCGGACCTGGGTCAAATAGTAGTCGAACGCCGATTGCTCGGCTAATTCCTTGCGCCGGGCCTTCAACTGGCCCTGGGTCAGGCCAAGCTTGGTAAACACGCCGTTCCAATCCGTCTCCAACCGTCGGATTTCGTCGTTGGTGAGATCTCGCACTCCCCTGACCGAAACGCCGCGCTGGAGAACGCTCATGGCTTTGCCGGAGACTTCGGCAACCATGTTCAATTCGCGAAGGACATACTCGGTCTCCTGCAAAAGATTGCTGCGAATCTCGGTAAATTGGCGCTCTTGCTCGGAGGAAATGATCGGCTTCGCTTTATCCAGGCCGTATGTGATCAGATCGTGCAGCTTTTTCCAGCCCTCGAGCTGCAAAGTGACAAGCCGCAATTTGGTTTCGAGCTTTTTATCGCGCATTGAATTAAACACTCACCAGTTCGAGCGTTTCATCGAGCTTCTGCAGGTTATCAATGAGCAGGTGCGCCCACGGCCGATTGACCGTCTGCTCCTGGCTGATAATCCCCTCTTCAAAGTAAAATCGTCCCTGCCGCCAGCGGAAAATCTCTGCTACGGCAGCTTCCCCCTCGAGTGAGCCGAAGACTGCATGCCGAACCGATCCCTGTTGCAGGTAAATTTCGCTGTTGCCGCGGCCCGACTTGAAAGTAAAACGCCCGCTCCGCTGGCTCAGACAGCTCATCTGCAAAATCTCCGCCGCCGAGAATTGGTTCAAATTTCCGATCAAAGAATGGCAAGGATCGATTCCTTCAGCGGCCGCGGTGCCGGCATGCAAATCAAGCGACCGGACAAACCTGTTTAAGTTCGCTCGCAGACTGCTATCGGCCCGCGGCATGGACAGCAATTCGATGTTTTGTTCGTTCGCTACCGTCGAGACCTCATGTTCGCGTCGATCAAGTAGAAGACACAAAATCCTGAGCGATGGAAAATGCTGCCGCATGTTCGTCGCCTGCTCAAAAGCAAGATGCGACTCGCCTTCAATAATTAAGCCGTCGAAATTTTCCCCGAGCAAAGCGGAGACGGTTTCTGAAAGCGAGCGAACGACCTGGATCTCCAGGCTGGCATTTTCATCGAGAATGGCCAGGGCGCGGTCCTGAAAGACCGGGTCGGCGTTCAATACGAGCATTCTAGTTTCCACAATCCCCAAAATCAGAACTAGAAGCTGTAGCAGGAACCTTGCCTGCCGGGCGCCCTGACCGCTACGTTACCGGCGCCATTCCTGCCGTGGCGGTGGCTCGGCAAAGTGCTCAGGCGCAACGGCATGAGCTGTCCGGAAATGGATCTTTGCCAGCTGGCGAAGGACGTCGGGCCCTTTGGATTCCACCAATTTCTGGGCGGTCGCCTTCACCGCGGGAGATGCCCCACGCTCCAAACGCAATCCGAGCTTTTTGCCCTCCCGATCCATCCAGTTCACAAAACCCTCCCGGGCAAGAATCGACGCCGCTGCGACTGCGATGTCCGATTCCGCTCGCGGCCGCTGCTGGATTTCGATTTTTTTAGCGTGCCGAATTAGCGATTGCTCGATCAGCCGGGCGTCCGCGAATTGATCCGATAGCGAGCGTGGGCAATCGGGCTTTTTGCCGAGCAAATTTTCAATCACTCGCGCATGACCCCAGGCGAGGAGCTTGTTCAGATTGCCGAACTTCTCGTAAAGCTCATTGTACTTTGCCGGTCCGATCAAAACCACGTCGCTCAGACCCATTGAGGTTTTTCGGATCGCATCCGCCAGGGCTCGAATGCGCGAATCAGAACTGATTCGTTTGCTGTCCTGGACGCCGGCTTCGATCAGTTTTCGCGCGATGCCAGGGTCCACGTAAACGCCGGCAATCACCAGTGGTCCAAAAAAATCGCCTTTACCGCTTTCGTCGACTCCGAAATGCGGTTCGAACATTTCCGGCGAGTGGACTTCCTCGTAGCCGAGCTTTGCTTCGCCCAAAATCTTCGGCTCGAGCTCGAACTGAACAAAATCCTCCACACCCTTTCCCTGGATCAACGCTTTCGGGCCTTTTTCGTAAACCGCGACGGTCAGCTTATTTTTTTGCGCGAAAAAAATCGTGTACTGCTTGGGAGAAAATTCGAACCCGAGTTCTTCGAGGAGAGCACGAAGCTTGGTTGCCTGCTCATCCGACAATGGGTGGGTGTACGAGTTCAAACGCTCAACGTTCAACTCCCAACGCTCAACGTTCAAACAGCTTTCTGAATTCAAACATTGGACGTTGGGCGTTGAGCGTTGGACGTTTGCTTGACTTTGAGCCCGCAACAAGCACGAAGTTTTCGATCAGCTCTCTTTCGCTGGTGCTCCAAGCACGGCCGCGACCTTCCTTGGCGGCGGACCCGCGATCCTTACGCCATCCTCGTTTCCGAATTGATGCTTCAACAAACCCAGGTCGCTACCGTGCTCCCCTATTATAAAGAGTGGCTGCGCCGGTTCCCGGGTTTTGCGGCCCTGGCGCGCGCGCCGGAGAACGATGTGCTCCACGCCTGGCAAGGCCTCGGCTACTACGCTCGCGCCCGAAATCTCCACGCCACCGCGAAAATCGTCGTCGATGGCCATCGCGGTCGATTTCCACGGGAGATCGGCGAAATGCAGGATCTTCCGGGGATTGGCAAGTACACCGCCCATGCGATTGCAACCTTCGCGTTCGATAGACCGGTGCCGATCGTCGAAGCGAATGTTTCGCGAGTATTGAGCCGCCTCTTTGATTTGCGAAAGCCGATCGATTCCACGCCCGGCCAAAACGCGCTTTGGAATTACGCGGCTCCGCTCGTGCCGCGCACACTGGCCGCAGATTACAATTCCGCGCTTCTGGATCTCGGCGCCACGATTTGTTCGCCGCGCGGCCCAAAATGCAAAATCTGTCCGGTCAAAAAATTTTGTTCCGCCAAAGATCCAGCGTCGTTGCCAATCAAGCGCGCGCGTCCGCGGACCAAGCACTTGATCGAACGTCACGCTCTCTTGATCAGGCAAAACAAAATCCTTCTCCAATCTGCCGAACGGCGCTGGCGCGGAATGTGGGTCCTGCCTCAGCTCGATCGCCATCATAAAGGAATCAACGGCGCGATCTACAGTTCCAACTTTCCATTCACCAACCATCGAATCACACTGCAGATTTTCCCCACAAAAACTCGGGCGCTCCGCAACCGCACTGAGCGATGGTTTGAATTTGGTGAGCTAAACTCAATTCCCATCCCTTCGCCTCATCGACGGGCAATTAACGCGCTGCTGAATTAAGAGTTGGACGTTGGGCGTTCGGCGTTGGACGTTTTCTGCTTTCCAATGGCGACGGTAACGCAAACTCCAGATCTTCACGGCCATTTCGGGCCCTACGGCGGAATGTTTGTCCCGGAGACGCTCATGTCGGCGTTGCACGACCTGGCGGCGGAATATGAGCGCGCCAAAACCGATCCGGCGTTTCAGGATGAACTGGCGGCCTTGCTCCGCGATTTTGCCGGCCGTCCAACGCCACTCTACCTCGCGGAACGGCTGACTAATCGACTTGGCGGCCCGAAGATTTACCTGAAGCGCGAAGATTTGCTGCACACTGGCGCTCACAAGATCAATAACGCGCTCGGTCAGATTCTCCTCGCCCAACGAATGGGCAAACGGCGGATCATTGCCGAAACCGGCGCCGGCCAGCACGGCGTTGCTACCGCCACCGTGGCGGCGCGGTTCGGATGCGAATGCGTGATTTACATGGGCAAAGTCGACATGGAACGGCAGGGCTTGAATGTCGCTCGAATGAAGTTCCTCGGAGCGAAAGTCGTTCCGGTTACCGCCGGGCAGGCCACCCTGAAGGAAGCCATCAACGAAGCGATGCGGGATTGGGTGACCAACGTCCGGACCACTCATTATATATTAGGCTCCGTCCTCGGGTCGCATCCCTATCCGATGATGGTTCGCGATTTTCAAAGCGTGATCGGCCTGGAAGCGCGCCGCCAAATCCTCGAGAGAGAAGAACGACTGCCGGACCTGCTGGTCGCCTGTGTCGGCGGCGGCAGCAACGCCATTGGGCTGTTTCATCCGTTTCTTGACGATCGAAATGTTCGAATGGTGGGCGTCGAAGCCGGGGGCGAAGGAATCCGCACCGGCAAACATGCCGCGCGATTTCAGGGTGGACGGCTCGGGGTATTGCAAGGAACCAAGACCTTTCTGCTCGCCAACGAGGAAGGGCAGATTGAATTGACTCACTCAGTTTCTGCCGGACTCGATTACGCCGCAGTGGGCCCCGAACATTCGTACTTACGCGATGTCGGCCGCATAGAATATACTTATGCAACCGATGATGAAGCTCTCAACGCATTCAAGTTTCTTTCGGAGACCGAAGGAATTATCCCGGCTCTCGAAACCGCACACGCGATCGCCTATCTCGTGAAACAGGCACCGAAAATGAAGCGCGAGGAAATTGTCATCGTGAATTGCTCCGGCCGCGGCGATAAGGATGTCGATCAGGCGGCCCGCCATTTTGGATTAAAGGAGAAATCAAAATGAGATCGATGACCGGCTACGGTCACGGGGAGACCGATTACAACGGCACGAAATTTACCGTCGAACTGAACACGGTGAACCGGAAGCAGAGCGACATCGTGATCAACCTGCCGCGAGATCTCGTGGCCCTCGAGCCACAAATCCGCCAGACGATTAACGAGAATATTTCACGCGGACGAACCAATGTTGCTGTCAGCTATCACAACGGCTCGAACGGTCCGCGCAAACTCGCGCTCGATGTCGATCTCGCCCGTTCTTATCACGACGCCATGCGCGCGTTGCAAAAAGAGTTGGATGCGCCCGGCGAAATTACCATCGGCACGATTTTGCAGGCCCCTGGTGTAATGCGCACCCCGGAGGAATCGTTCGATTCGACTGCGACCTGGCCGGCGATTGAACGCGCGCTCAAATCGGCGCTCAGTGAATTAATCAAAATGCGCGAGCGCGAGGGCAAACATCTGGCCAAGGATTTGATTCACCGGCTCAAGGCGATGCGCAAACAAATCAAGGAAATCCGCGGCCTTCACCCTGACGTTGTCAAAAAGTATCGGGCCGCCTTGCTGGAACGAATCGAGAAAGCCGGTTTGCCGATTGGGACCGACGACGAACGTCTGGTCAAAGAGGTTTCCTTCTTTGCCGATCGCTCGGATGTTTCGGAAGAATTAACGCGCGTCGAAAGTCATCTCGCGCAGTTTGCCCATCATCTCCGGCGACACGAGCCGGTAGGTCGCACCCTGGAGTTCATCACCCAGGAAATTTTTCGCGAGCTGAATACTCTCGGCTCCAAGGCCAACGACGCCGGCATTTCTCAACGGGTCGTGGCCTGCAAGGCCGAGTTGGAAAAAATTCGCGAGCAAATCCAAAACCTTGAGTAGTCGATTCACTCGCAACGGAGTTCTGTTCGTTCTTTCCGCCCCGTCCGGCGCCGGCAAAACAACGCTGGTCGACGCTCTCCGCCAAACTTCGGAGTTCGTCTATTCGGTCTCCTGCACAACGCGGCCCGCGCGCGCTGGCGAAGTCGAGGGCGAAGATTACCGCTTCGTGTCGGATGAAGAATTCAGCGCTCGGGTCAGGGCAGGCGAATTCTTGGAATATGCAACCGTGCATGGCCATCAATACGGCACCCTTTTGAAAGCCCTTGCCGAAAACTTGAGCAATGGCCGCGACGTATTGATCGATATCGATACCCAGGGCGCAGCGAAGATTCGCAACTCCAAAGATGAATTCATCCGTCAGGCGCTCGCCGATATTTTCCTGATGCCGCCAGACGTTGACGAATTACGCCGCCGCTTGACCAAACGAGGCACTGAAACAGCCGAGCAAATCGAAACCCGCCTCGGCAATGCAATTCGCGAAATGAAATCCTGGCCGGAATACCGCTACACCATCATCAGCCGCACGACTGAAGAGGATTTGCAGAAATTTCGACACATCATGAATGCCGAGCGATATTTGAGCCGGCGCCTGATTCAAAAGTGATTTTCGATGAAGCGAAACACCAACCGGCCAGCTGAAAAGAGCGCGTCCCGCAAAGTTGTTCGAATGCGCGGCGCGGGAAAGACAATTGTGCTCGGCGTGACCGGCTCGATCGCCGCTTACAAATCTGCCGAGCTTGCGAGTTTGCTCGCGAAACAAGGGCATCAGGTGTTCGCGGTGATGACGCACGACGCGGCCGAATTCATCACTCCGCTAACGTTGCAAACTCTTTCCAAAAACCCGGTGATGACCGGTTTCTTCGACGAAAAAGAAAACTGGCGCCCCGGCCATATCGAGCTGGCCGACCGCGCGAACCTCCTTTTGATTGCGCCGGCAACGGCGAACCTGATCGCCGAGCTCGCGCACGGGCTCGCCAATCACCCGCTTGCCGCGATTGCACTCGCCACCCGCGCACCAATCCTGATCGCGCCGGCAATGAACGGCAAAATGTGGTCGCACCCCGCAACCGTCGAGAACGTGGCAACGTTGAAGTCCCGCGGGGTTGAATTCATTGGACCCGAAGAAGGAATGTTGGCGTGCGGCTATGAAGGACTAGGCCGCCTTTGGAAAGTCGAGGACATCGCGTTTCGCGCGGAATTTCTTCTCGCGCGCCAGGAAAATCTCATCGCGTGAGATTTCTCATCACGGCCGGCCCGACCCGCGAGCCGATCGACCCGGTTCGTTATCTCAGCAATCGTTCGTCAGGCAAAATGGGCTACGCGATCGCTGAGGCGGCGATCGAAGCCGGGCACGAAGTGATTTTGATTTCCGGTCCGGTGAATGTCGCCCGGCCGCGCGGCGCCGCGGTTGTTCCGGTTTCAACAAGCGAGGAGATGTTCGACGCAGTCGTGCAACATACCGGCAACTGCGACATCCTCGTCATGTCCGCCGCGGTCGCAGATTACAAGCCTGCGAAAGTTTCCAGGACGAAAATCAAAAAACGCGAGGCCGATCTTTCATTAGAACTGAAGCCGACTCGCGACATTCTCTCCTCGCTTCCGAAAAATCGGCGATATCTGGTGGTCGGTTTCGCCGCGGAAACGGACGACATCGAAGCGAACGCGCGCAAAAAACTTCACGCCAAGAACTGCGACATCGTTGTTGCCAACGACGCGCGCACTGCAATGGAAAGCGACGAAAACGAAGTCACGGTTTTGTTTTCTGACGATCAAAAAAAGAAAATTTCACGCGCGTTGAAGAAAATTGTCGCGCGCGAGCTCGTGAAAATTTTTGAAAATGTTCGTGAAAAATGTTTGACAAAGAAAATCATGTGATGAATTCATGCGGGTGTGAAGTCATTCCACTCTTCACAAAATTCCGCGAAAGCGGATGAAAGGGGGGAATAGAAGTCGATGGCTAAGAAAAAAAAGAAAGCAGCAAAACGTAAAGCGAAGAAAAGAAAAAGGCATTAAGCGCTTCGCCTAACTAACGATTTCGAAGTTCTTTCGGAGTCACAACCCCAAACTTCAACCCGGGAGGAGAACTTGTTTTCCTCCCGGTTTTTTTTGTCGTTGAGATGTTGAGAAGTTTGGGCGTTGAGAAGAAAGTGGGATTGGCTGTGGGCCTCAACACCTAAACGCCTAAACTTCTCAACCGCTAAACACCTCAACTTCCCGATGAAGCATTACCTCGACGCCGCCGAGAACGCCGCCCGCAAAGCCGGCGGTCTGCTTCGGAAGAACTTTCACCGTTCCCAGCACGTTAACGCGGCCCTGGCCCACGACATTAAACTTGCGATCGACGTCCAGACCCAGGAGCTCATCAGTGAGACGCTCCTCCAGCAGTTTCCCGAGCACGCGCTTTATGGCGAAGAGGGAATCGTCGGCGACCAATCCAGCGAACACCAATGGGTGGTGGATCCGCTCGACGGGACCGTGAATTATTTTTACCAGATTCCGCACTTCTGCGTTTCTATCGCGCTCCGCTGGAAAGGCGAAATCATCGTCGGCGTAATTTACGATCCAATGCGCGACGAACTGTGGAGCGTGCAAAAGGGCGAAAAGCCGCGGCTTAACGGTCAGCATTTTCAAGTCAGCGATCGGGCCCAATTGTCCGAAGCTGTAATCTCCGTCGGACTGGCGAAGACGGACAAGACGATCGATTCGAACCTGCCGTTGTTTGAAGCGATGATTCACCGGGTTCGCAAATGTCGCATTCTTGGCAGTGCCGCGCTCGACATGGCCTACGTTGCCTGCGGACGGCTCGACGCTTACATCGAACGCGGAATCAGTTTGTGGGATATCGCGGCCGGATGGATTCTGGTCGAGACTGCCGGCGGCAAGGTCGATTTGCGTCCGCGCACAGATATGAAAGACAAATACAGCATCGTCGCTTCTAACGGCGTGATTGATCTTAAATTGTGAGCACCACGCGTTGCGGAATTGGCTACGATATCCACCGGCTGGGACAAAACCGGAAGTTGATTCTGGGCGGCGTCGAAATTCCCTACCTCCTCGGACTCGAAGGTCATTCCGATGCAGATGTCCTGTCACATGCGATCGCGGATGGGTTGCTCGGCGCAATTTGCGAAGGTGACATCGGGCAGCATTTTCCCAACACCGACGAATCGATTCGCGGAATCAGCAGCATTGATATCTTGAAACGAGTGAGCCAGATCCTCGCCGAGAAGAAAGCGCGCATTGTTAACGTCGATGCCACGGTGATTGCCGAAGCTCCAAAGCTCGGTCCGCAGGTCCCGGAAATGCGAAAGAAAATTGCGGCAGCAATCGGAATTTCCGATTCGCAAGTGAGCATCAAGGCGACAACGAACGAACGCCTCGGCCCAATCGGGCGTGGCGAAGGGATTGCAGCAATGGCAGTGGCGACGGTCGAGCAAGATTAATGGCGCTTCGCTTTTTCAACACCTATTCGCGCCGAGTTGAGGAATTCAAGCCGCGCAAAACGAATGCGGTCGACCTCTACACCTGCGGCCCGACCGTTTACAGCCGTGCTCATATTGGAAACTTTCGCGCCTACATTTTCGAAGATTTGCTTCAACGCCACCTTGAAGCGCGGGGCTTGAAAGTTCATCGGGTGATGAACATCACGGACGTTGACGACAAAACCATCCGTGGCGCGCGGGAAGCGAAGATTCCGCTCCAAAAGTTCACCCAGCAATTCAAAGACGCGTTTTTCGAAGATGCTGAGAAACTGCGCATCAAACCCGCAAACGAATATCCAGCCGCGACCGATCAAAAGTACGTCGACAAAATGATCGCGATGATTGGCGATCTGATTTCAAAAGGCCTTGCCTATCAGGCCGACGACAAATCGGTTTACTACCGAATCAAAAGCTTTCCAAACTACGGAAAACTTGCGCACTTCAATCTCGACGAGCTGCAATCCACCGGGCGGGTAAAACACGACGAATACGACAAGGAACACGTCGGCGACTTCGCGTTATGGAAAGCGTGGGACCAGGATGACGGCGATGTGAAGTGGGATTCGCCATGGGGGCCGGGCCGGCCGGGCTGGCACATTGAGTGCAGCGCCATGGCCACCGCGCTCCTTGGAGATCAGATCGACATTCATTGCGGCGGCGTCGACAACATCTTTCCCCACCACGAGGCGGAGATCGCACAAAGCGAAGGCGTAACCGGAAAAAAATTTGTGAACTACTGGCTGCACTGCGCGCACCTGCTGGTCGACGGCCAGAAGATGGCGAAGTCGCTTGGCAATTTTTACACCGTGCCGGACGTAACAGCGAAAGGCTTCACCGGCCGCGAGCTTCGTTACGCATTGATGCGCGTCCATTACCGCACCCAGCTCAATTTCACCTGGGACGGAATGAACGAAGCCCTCGAATCGTTAGGTCGGATCGACGACTGGCTGGAGCGATTGCGCGGAGTTGGAGAAAACGCCGAACGCCCAACATCGAACGTCGAACGTCAAACTGGGTCCGACTTTGAAGATGCACTGGATGATGACCTGAACATTTCCGCGGCGCTCGGGTTCTTGTTTGAGACGATTCGCGAAACCAATCGCGCCATGGACGAAAAGAAGCTCGATGAGAAAACGGCCGCGGGATGGCTCGATTGGTGGGAACGAATCAATCAAACCCTCCGCTTCGAGAGCGACGGCGCTGAGTTGCCCGACGATGTAAAAAAACTGGCCGAAGCGAGGCTGCAAGCGAGGCTTGCAAAAGATTTTCGGAAAAGCGATGAATTGCGCGACCAACTGAATGCGCTCGGCTGGGAAGCGCGCGACACCAAGGACGGACAGAAGATAACGCGACGCGCCGGAGCGAAATAGCAATGTTTGCGCCCGCACAATTACTCAGTCTCGAACACACGGCCCACCCGAAGTTGTTCGAGGATCAACAATACGTCTGGAACGCGCTCAAACAGATCGCGAGCTATCTGCAATTCCGTTTAAAGCCAGCTGTGCTCGGCGATCTGGTCGGCCGCCCATTCATCAGCGCGAACGTGTTCGTGGGTCGTGGAACTGTTATCGAACAGGGCGCAGTGCTCAAAGGCCCGGCCTGGATCGGCGAGAACTGCCAGATCCGCAGCGGATGTTATGTGCGCGAGAACGTTGTGGTTGGAAACGGAGTCGTGATGGGCAATTCCTGCGAGTTCAAGAACAGCATCATTTTTGATGAAGCGCAGGTGCCGCATTTTAATTACGTCGGCGATTCAATCCTCGGATACAAAGCGCACCTCGGTGCCGGAGTGATTTTGTCTAACGTGAAACTCGATCACTCCGAGATCGCGGTAGCGGCCAAGGACGGCAACATCGCAACCGGACTCACGAAGTTCGGCGCGATCGTCGGCGACCGGACCGAAATCGGCTGCAACGCGGTAATTAATCCCGGGTCCGTTCTCGGCCGCGATTGTTTGGTTTATCCAAACGTTAATTTCCGTGGAGTATTGCCCGAAGGCTCCGTCGCGAAACTGCGACAGGAAATTCAAATCCTCGAGCGCCGCAGCCGCGAGAAATAAATGCGGATGGGGGGGGATTCGAACCCCCGGTACCTTTCGGTACACACGCTTTCCAGGCGTGCACAATAGACCGCTCTGTCACCCATCCTGCGGCGAGGAAGGGTAAAGTCGACAATCAGAGTTGCAAGCGGCGGAACAGTTCGTCCAACGGCAATTGGATGCCGATGAAAAATTCACCGAAATCGGCGTACTCCGAGCTCACCGGGTCGAAGCGCATCTCGTAAACGATCGCTTTGATCTGGAAGGTGTCGCGCGCGAACAAGGTCACGCCCCACTCGGCATCATCGAGCCCGGTCGAGCCGGTGATCAATTGTTTCACTTTGCCTGCGTATTGCCGGCCAAC
>JAJPJU010000328.1 GCA_021324035.1 Spartobacteria bacterium
GGTCAGATCAAGGTTCGCTTCATAAAAGGCGCGAATCGTTCCGATGTCTTCCCAGTATCCGTTAAAAATAAACGCGCTGACGTTCTGGTCCTTGATTGAATGCGGAATCACATCCCGTCCGAAATCGACCAGATCGTTATCGAGACATCGGACGAGAACTTCGCGATTGAACAAATAAATCCCCATCGACGCCTGATAAAGCTCGCCGTCCCGTTGCGATCCGGTCGCGCCGATCAGTTCGGCGCTCATTTCCATTCCGCTGAGCAAATTCTCGTCTTTCGGTTTCTCAACGAATCGCGTGATTCGTCGATCCATCTCACATTGCATGATCCCAAATTCGGCAACCTGATCCCGTTTGACCGGCTTGGTGGCGAGAGTGATATCCGCGCCGGTCTGGATGTGTTGATGCAGCAAGGTGCGAAAATCCATTCGATAGAGTTGGTCTCCACTGAGAATAAGAAAATAATCGAACGGCCGTTCGAGGAAGTACCGCATGTTTTGCCGAACCGCATCTGCGGTGCCTTGATACCACTGCGAACCTTCCGGCGTCTGCTGCGCCGCCAAAATTTCGATGAAGCTGCGCGAGAAATTGTCAAACTTGTAGCTCGCCCCGATGTGCCGATGTAACGACATGCTGTTGAACTGCGTCAGCACGTAGATCGAGCGCAGCCCGGAGTTCAAACAATTGCTAATCGGTATATCGACGATGCGATATTTCCCGCCAAGAGGAACCGCCGGCTTCGAGCGATCCTTGGTCAAAGGAAACAGCCGTGTCCCTGCCCCACCTCCCATAACGATGGCCAGTGTTCGCTGGGTTGTTCCGGGCGGCAGCGATGGCGTTGTTATTTGGGCCAGGGTAAAATCGCGCCCGGTCAGTTTCTGCGTTTCCACTTCTCCAATAACTCAGTGACTGCCTGTTCCGGCAACCTTTTTGCTTCGTTTGCGGCAGATTCGTTCAGACAGTAATCTTCCGGCCTCCATATGTGCGGAATTGTCGGTTATGTCGGTCGCTCCCAGGCTGCTCCCATCCTGCTCGATGGCTTGCGTCGCCTTGAGTATCGCGGTTACGACTCCGCGGGCGTCGCGATCGTCAATGGCGATCATCTCGAAACCCGCAAATGCGCCGGAAGAATCGCGTCACTGGCAAACCTGATCAGCAAAAAACCGGCGACCGGCTTCTACGGAATCAGTCACACCCGTTGGGCCACTCACGGCAAAGTCACCGATGAAAACGCACATCCGCATTTCGACGCGACCGGCAAGATCGCGCTCGTGCACAACGGCGTCATTGAAAATTATCAGACCCTGAAGGAACAACTCATTCAAGACGGTGACACGAATTTCCAATCCGATACCGACACCGAAGTGCTCGCGCACCTGATCGGAAATATTTATCGCAAGCTCGAGGGCACAAACGGCAAAGACTCAAAAGCGCGGCTGGTGAACGCGACGCGCGCCGCCCTGAAGCAAGTCATCGGCACTTACGGGATTGCCGTCGTCCACGCGGACATCCCGGATTTCATCGTTGGCGCCCGGCGCGGCAGTCCGCTCGTTCTCGGCGTTGGCAAAGACGAGAATTTTCTGGCCAGCGATGTGAGTGCAATCGTCGCCCACACTCGCGACGTTGTTTATCTCAATGACTTCGATCTGGTTTCGTTCGACAGCGAGAATTTCGAGATCAGTTCAATTGAGGGCACCTCCGGCCAACACGCAGTCAGCAAGGTCGAGTTCACCGCCGAAGACATCAAAAAGGGCGACTACCCGCACTACATGCTCAAGGAAATCTGCGAGCAACCGGACACCGTGCGCGACGCCATGCGAGGACGCCTGACCTATGAAGAGTGCACGGCGAAGCTCGGCGGATTGGATATGAATGCGGCTGAGTTACGCGATGTTGCGCGCATCGTGCTGACTGGATGCGGCACGGCTTTGCACGCAGCGCGCGTTGGCGAATACGTCATCGAGCAACTCGCCAACATTCCAGTCGATGTCGATTTTGCGAGTGAATATCGTCATCGCAACACTCCGCCGACGGAGCACACCCTGGTTTTCGCGATCAGCCAGAGTGGCGAAACCGCCGATACCCTCGGAGCATTGCGAGAGAGCAAACGCAAAGGATATCGCACCCTCGGAATTTGTAATAACGTCGCGAGCACAATTGCTCGTGAGAGCGACGGCGGAGTTTACATGCATGCCGGGCCGGAGATCGGCGTGGCCGCGACAAAATCATTCACGTCGCAACTGATCATTCTAAATCTAATCGGCCTCCTGCTTGGCCGAATGCGCCAGCTCTCGACTGCTCAGGGCAAACAAATGATCGACGCGCTAGAAGCGTTGCCAGGTCAAATTGAGCAAGTCCTCAAGCTTAGCGATCAAATCGAATCGATCGCCAAGAAGTACAGCGGCGTTAACGGAATGCTTTTCTTCGGACGGCAGTTCAACTATCCGATCGCGCTCGAAAGCGCATTGAAGCTAAAGGAGATTACTTACCTTTTCGCCGAAGGACATCCGAGCGCCGAGCTGAAGCACGGAATCATTGCGCTCATCAGGCCGGACCTTCCCTCGGTCTTCATCGCTCCGGACGATGCCGTCTTGTCGAAAAATCTGAATAACATCGAGCAGGTGAAAGCCCGCAAAGGTCCGATCATCGCGATCACTTCGGGCAACGGCGCGAAACAATTGAAAAATCTCGCAGCAGACATTGTTGAAGTACCGACGACAATCGATTGCCTGACCCCCGTTCTGACAGTCATTCCGCTGCAACTTTTGGCGTATCACCTGGCCGTCGCTCTCGGTCGCGACGTCGATAAGCCGCGCAATCTCGCCAAGAGCGTGACTGTCGAATAATCCGATTCGCACCGCTTTACTCGGCGACCGTCACCGTTGAGGCGGTCCATCGCACGTTACGGCAGCGAGGTTCCGGATTTCGATTTGACCAATGACACGTCGATCGCGTCGATGAATCCGTCTGCATTCACATCCTCGCGGAAATTGGAGCTGGTGATGGAATTTCCAGATTGCGACTTTGTCTGGCTGACGTCGATCGCGTCCGTGAATCGGTCCGCGTTGGTGTCACCGATGAGCACACCCATGCTGGCCGGCACGGAGTTGCTAAAGTCGCCGGCTGAATCGGTCACATCCATTAAAGAAACCGTAATGACTTGAGCGTTAGCTATTGCGTTCAAGTCCACGATATAACGATGCGGATCACCCGGATCGATCCTAGCGCTGCTGACTGAACCAGTGCCTTTCACGTTGACACTGCCAACACTCGTTAGGGGATTGGTGAACGTGAAAACGAGCTCGTAGTTTCCGTTCGTTCCGCTTCGGCGACATTCAATAGCGATGGCATCCGGCGGAGGAGGTTCATTTCCGCGAAGCAGAATGTCGAATGTCCCGGCATCGCCCTGAGTCGCGCGCGAGACCACATTCACCACAGAAACCGGCGGCCGCGGTGTTGGGGTCGGGGTCGGCGTCGACGTGGCAACCGGAGTTGCAGTGGGCGTTGGTGTAGGACTCGGTGTTGTTGTAGCTGTTGGAGTCGGCGTGGCGATCGGAGTTACCGTCGGGGTAGGTGTGGGCGTTGGAGTTGGACTCGGGCTCGCGGTTGGTGTCGGAGTTGGGACGGGACCAAACGTTGCAGGCCATGCGACGGCAAGTGTGTCATAGACGTTTTGGTCTGGTGAGCCGAGCGGATCTACGCTGCGTGTGATCTGGCCAAGTGTGAGCACGCTGTTGCCATCCGAGGCGACCGAGACTTTGTCTCCAGTCAACGCGTTAGCCGGGCCGGAATCCAGGTGAACACTCCAGATCATGGATCCATCGAGCAAACTGTAGGCGATCAATTCCTGGTCATTGAGCGCCGTGTCGGGAACGTTTGGACGGCTGCTCGCGATTAAATAAACACGGCTGCCATCCGAACTGACGGCGACATCATTCGCGAGCTGACTTCTCAGCGGCTCCGCCAGGGACGCGACCCACATCTGGCCACCGGTTCTAGCCTCATATGCTGCCGTCAATGCAGTAAGACCTTCGCCCGCGCCGGTTGAAGGGCTCTGAGTCGTAACTACAACTCGGCCTCCACCCGCGGCGATCGCTCTCCCGCCGTTGTAACCAGTTCCGCCTAAACGTTGCTGCCACACA